>CAYYOW010000105.1:0-7174 GCA_964473395.1 uncultured Lentimicrobiaceae bacterium
ATGGGTGGTTGCTTACGAAAACAACTCTTTAATATCTTCAGCTTTCAGGTTTTTCATAATACGTTCATCGGTTTGGACAATGTCAGTGGCTATCTTTGTTTTTTTCTGTTGAAGTTTCAGAATTTTTTCTTCCACGGTATTGGTACAAATCATCCGGTAGGCAAAAACTTTTTTATCCTGCCCAATCCGGTAACAACGGTCGATGGCCTGATTTTCCACCGCCGGGTTCCACCACGGATCAACCATGTAAACATAATCGGCAGCTGTAAGATTGATGCCGGTGCCACCGGCTTTCAAACTGATAAGAAACACCCTTAAATCAGGACTTTCCTGAAAATTCTTCACTGACTGCTCACGCTGTTTGATACTCCTTTGACCGTCAAGGTATTCATATTCAATGCCATGCTTATCGAGTTCTGACTTTATCAATCCCAGCATTTTAACAAACTGTGAAAAGATAAGGAGTTTATGGTTGGCTGTTTTGTCGGTAATGTGCCGGACAATCTCTTTTATCTTCACCGAATCGGAAACGTTTATCTTATCATTATTGAGTAACAACGGCGAATCGCAAATTTGCCTCAGGCGGGTCAACGCTTCAAGAACCATCATCTTCGATTTGCCGATACCCTCTTTTTCAATATTGCCAAGCAATTTGTTTCTGTACTCATTGCGGTAAGCATCATACACTTCACGTTGCTCTTTGTCCATTTCACAATAGATAACATTCTCTGTTTTGGAAGGAAGCTCCTGAGCGACCATTTCTTTGGTGCGCCGTAATATGAACGGGTTAATCATTTTTTGCAGCTCAACGGCAACAATTTCATTACCCTCTTTGTCAATGGGATTGGAAAAAAATTTCTTAAACGTGTTCATACTGCCGAAAAAGCCCCGATTCACAAAACTCATCTGCGAATAAAGGTCAAACGTGCTATTTTCGATAGGTGTTCCCGTTAAGGCAAGCCGGTTCTTTGCATTTAGCAGGCTGGCCGCTTTAAAACGTCGTGACGCCGGGTTTTTTATGGCCTGCGACTCATCAAGGATTATATAATTAAACCTAAAATCCTTTAGTATTTCAATATCGCGCAGCAGGATACCGTAAGTTGTGAAAATCAGTAGGTATTTTTTAAATGTTTTTGTATCGGTTGCTCTTCCGGTTCCGTAATGGTATAATGCTTTAAAGCCAGGTGCAAATTTTTTAATTTCAGCTTCCCAGTTGAACAACAGCGTTGTAGGAACGATAATAAGGTTAGGCGTTTTGTCTTTTTTTATAATTTGCTGCAGGAAAGTGAGTACCTGAAGTGTTTTCCCCAGCCCCATGTCATCGGCCAAAATGCCGCCCCAGTCCATGTCGTCAAGAAAGTTGAGCCAGTTAACGCCCTCTTTCTGGTAATGGCGGAGTTCAGCTTTTATCGCTTTGGGAATTTTGGTTTTTGCGATTTCTTTAAAACTGGCAAGTTTTCTTTTTTTCTCTTCTATCTCTTGCAACACTTCTGCATCGCTTATATCGTCAAACAGTTCGTCAATAACTGAAAATTTCAGGTGAGAGACCGAAAGCTTATCGTTTTTGACCTCCCCGTAGCGGAAATATTTTTCCAGTTTATGAAACCACTCGGAGGGTAAAATTCCAACCGAACCATCTTTAAGCCGGATATATTTATCTTTGTTAACGACGGCATTTCTGATATCTTTCAGGCTCACTTTATTGTCACCGAAAGTAATGCTTACTTCCACTTCAAACCAGTCAATTCCCGATTTAACGGAAGTGGATATTTTTCCTTGATGCGGCGAGTACTTAAAGTTTTTTAGCTCTTTCAGTCCGAATATCTCGATTTCATTTTTTCGCAGTTCGTCAAAGAACTTGTAAAACCACAGGTCTTTTGCAAAATCTTCGTAGGAAAGATAAAATACCTTGTCTCCTTTTTGCCACTTAAATTCGGGATGAAGGGAACTGATAAATTCTATAAAATCATCTTCCAGCTCAAGGTTACGCCGATATTTTATTATCTTTCCATTTTCCTCCGAAAGCACATCGCCGGTATGATAAAGTGCCGCGGCCATACCGTTTTTATACTCCACCTGCGGGACAATCACTATGTATCCTTCCTTTTCCGAAAGGAAAATCTGTTTTTCACTGAAATCAAGCTCCACGGTCTCATAGTCGTATTCGTCAGTATTGAAAACAACCTCAATGTTTTTCGCCAGCGGCTTGATGATTTCCTTGTAAAACAATGCTTTGTGCGATTTTATCATTTTGTAATCTTCAAGCAGATTGTTCAGGTAATTACCGGCGTTTAAACTTCTGACACCATATAAAAGGTCACCTATAAAATACAAATATTGGTTATCACCTGTTGCAACCAGATTTTTTCTTTCAATAATTGCCTTTCCTGCTTTTATTTTGATGTTAAGATGAATAAACCGGTCATCCGAGGTTACTTCAAAGTAAGCATCCAATAGCTCGGACGAAGCCTTTACTGGCTCCAAATCCTTTTTGCGAAGCTTATATCCGTCATCATCTTCTGTTTTGCGATATACAAATTTTTCGTCTTTCAACAATTCAGTGACATGCTTTTGTAATTTGTATAACTTCCTGAGCGAATTATCGTCAAAATTATTATGATTCAGAGTATTACAAACTTTTATCAGTTCTTTTGCATTATCGGAGATATTCAGATCAAATTTAGAAATATCGGTTATGTTCTCATAATACTCAAAAAAGCTGATAAGTGCGTTGCCCGCCTTGTTCGGTTTGGCAATAATAGGCCTGATATAGTTTTCTTCATATTGATAATACCCATCATCGCTTAAGCTATACTCTATTACAAACCCCAGTTCTCTTTTTTCTCTGCCGGTTTCTATTTCAACAACATCAAGTTTATCGGTATCCTTATTTACCTTATTTACCAAATCGAGTAAAGAAGCCTCTTTCAAATCTTTAACAGGCAACAAGCCAGCACTCGTCTCATTGGTTACGGTAAACAACCCTTCTAACGAAAACAACGTATTGAAATAATCGTTATATTTATTATTTTCCAGCCCGTAACTTTCGAGAATTCTCTTTTGCTCCTCAAAAATATAACCGCTAAAGATAATGTCCAGTATATTGGGACTTTTTGAATTGGCGATAAAAAGTAGCGTAAGAGCTTCAAAATAATCCAAATTATCAGCTTTGTGCCCTTCGGACGATGAAATGAAAACTTTACCGTTTTTATGGATAAAATGTATGGTAAAACTCCTGTCGTGGAGATTCATATCCAGCGTAATCTTTTTCTTGGTAAACTTTAACTTTTTAACTTCCAAATAATCATGCTGATAGAGAAAAAAATCCTGACTGCGATAGTTTCTCCGAACAAAATCTTCGGTTATCACCTTATAATCAGGAATTTCAAAACCGTCTTCGGTTCGTATTACGGGAGTGGGTTCTGATTTCTTTTTGACTACGTATTCCGTTTCAACATTATCGTCATTGAATCTCCTGAAATCATTCTTAGCGAGATATTTCAACGCGGCAACCGTATGTTTACATATCCCTCCCCAGTTGTACGGACAGGAACATAAGGTTTTGACATTACGTGCCAACAGATTATTTATCTTTACATTATACGTATGATTTCCGGTTACTTTAAACCTGAAAATATCATTTTTTTCGTCAAAAGATTCAAGTTTTACATTGCCGATACGATAAATTCTAATGCCTCGTTTTATGATCTCATCTTCGGCATAAAAATGAATGAATCTCGTTATGTAGTCCTGTAGCAGTATATTCTCTTTACTCATTTCTAATCTTCAATTATATTCATTAAACGATACTTTCTGCAAGATAACAAACCTGGCATATAGAGTATTGCCAGCGCCTGCAAAGTTATTGAAATTTGGAAACCTAAGCAGGTTGAAAAATAACATGGAAGGCCAAATAGCCAAAAAACCGTTACCCAAGCCCACTAGCAGAATTAGGCCGGGACAACTGGTAAGCAATTAATGCCATTGAATTGGGAAAATACAATTTATCAACTACTCTGGCATTAAAAATAGCGTATATTTTTGGTCAAAACGTAAATGATGTTTTTGAATTGGAAGAGAAAGACTGGCAATCATAGTGACCTTTGGAAAAGGAACTCGCCACTTATTTTTCAACAGATAGTGGAACAATTATTGAAAATTAAGAGCCCGCCCTCTGTCCCTACCTCTCAATCTGCCCCGGCAAAGTAAACTCATACCGTTTGCCAAGGATTTTTGTATTCATAAAACGGTTGGCTCTGCGCACGCCCAGAAACAGTTGCCAAATGAATTTATCTTCTTTGTAATATTTCTCAATCTCTTTTTCAGTGATGGTATTTCCAGAGAGAAATTCCTGATTTTCATTGTTTGCTACCTCCAGCCAGTCCGGGATCAAATCGGCACGTTGCTCTTTGTACAGATTGGCGATCAAATCTATAAGCACAAGTCTGAAATCGTAATATCTGTCCATAATATCCTGCAGAAAGAACTTGCGCAAAACCGGACGCATGACCGGTGGTGCGCTTTGCAAAAACAACAAAGCGTTCATTTGCTCCACTCCTTGCTTTCTTATAAAAGGGGTGCTGGTATCAATAAACAACAACTTGCTGTCTTCGGAAATATTTTGCCCATTATCGTAGTTTTTTATTGCCCAATTGGAGATTTGGGAATCCAGCCCCAACATCAACTCATTATTATCTCTGTTCTGCTGCCACAGTTTACGCATTTTGGACAGAACAAGCTTCAGCAGGATCAAACTCTCCTCCCGGCTGTGCTGCTGAATGATTTTGTTTCCAATGGCTTCACGCAACAACCTGTCCTGACTTAAATAAGCCACATATCTCCCCTCGTGACCTTTTACCCAATAGGCATGACTAACAGGTGTTTCTATTCCGGCATTCTTCAGTAACTGATTATATTCCAAGTATAAGTTGCAATAACTCTCCACTTCCTCAGTCGTGGAGAAAAGAGGAAGACGTTTAAAAGCCTCATTGCTAAAGTCAGATTCTTCAAATGTTACAACAGTGCTGATCTCGCCATAGCCCAGAATATTTACCGGAACAGGTGACTTTCCGATTTCTACCGGGTTAAACGAGTTTTCAAATTCCTGCAAAAATTTTGTTGTTTCTTCTTGTGTTGCCATCTTACTGATGATTTTAAAAAAGATTGTCAATGAATTCTTTAATACTAAAAGCCATACTGTAAAATTTCAATTTGGAAACTGCTTTGTCCATCTTTTCCAGAATTTCATCCGCCTGCTCTTCCGTAATGATAAGCGGTGGGAGCAGCTGGCAAACACGCATGTCGTTGTTGGAATAAAGCGAAAACATCCCCGACTCGTAAGCAGCTTTGGTAAACAGCAAGCCGTACTTTTCCTGATAAAACTCAATACCGGCCATCAAACCAAGCTGCCTGAAACCTTTGATATACTTCGGATGTTTCTTTTTCAGTTTTTCAAAACCCGTCTGTAAATGCCCGGCAATCTTATTCACATGTTCCAGAAACAACTTGTCGGAGCTAATCTCTAAAACTTTTAAAGCCACCTCCGCGCCAATCTCCGAACCGCCAAAAGTACTGACATGAATAAAAGGATACTTGTTGAAAAACGTTTCCAAAGGTTCGCGAAAAACAGTTGCCGTAATGGGATAGATGCCTCCGGACAACCCTTTTCCCAACACCACGATATCCGGAAGAATGTCGTAATGTTCAAAAGCCCACAATTTTCCTGTTCTTCCAAGACCGGTTTGAACTTCGTCAATGATCATCAAAGTATTCGTTTGTGTACAGCGCTTTCTTAAAGCCTGCATATATTTTTTGTCCGGAATGGCAATGCCAAGGGTTGCCGGAATGGTTTCCATAATAAATGCCGCCGCATCTTCCGTAATCTGTTCGTATGCCGCATCAATATCACCAAAAGGTATTTGAACAAAACCCGGACTGTTTTTCCCAAAAGGAGCCCTGTACTGTTCATCGCCAGTGGCCAGGGCAAGCCCTGTATGTCCATGATACCCACCTTTCAAGCTGACAATTTTTTGTTTCCCGCTATAGCCGCGTGCCAGTTTTATAGCCAAGTCCACTGCTTCGCCGCCACCAACGCCAAATACCGTATAGTTCAAGTCGCCGGGCATTAAAGAAGCAATCTTTTTACCCAGCTTTGCCCGCTGGCTGCTGATAAAATGATGGTTGCCAATATCGAATTTTTCAGTCGCTTTAATGAGCGCTTCAATAATTTGCGGGTTACGATGACCTAAATTGAAAACCCCACCGTTGCAGTGGCAGTTGATGAGTGTTTTTTTTCCGCTCACATCGGTCATATAGACTCCCTGCCGTTCGCCAATAACGAACTGCATTCCGTATTTCTTATAAACAGCAACTTTGCCGGATGAAACATGATGTTTGAAGTCATCAATTATCTGTTTTTTTTCTGACCTCATGATGTTGACTTGTTTTGGTTGATGAGTTGTTTTACCGTCGAAATATACTCTTTTTCAATTTGATAGCAGCGAAGACAATCATCGGTTAATTGTGATTTGTTTTTACCGGCTATATCGTTGTAAATAATTTCCTGAAATGTGCGTTCGGTTTGGTCTCGCAGCGGTTTTATCTTTTCATCAAAAAAATCATGATTTTTCAGAAAATATTCTGATAGTTGGCGGTTTTCGAGAAAATATGCTTCCGACTTTTTCCTTTCGGCAAAAAGGAGGAATTTTTTTGTATCCCCTATGATCATCGGTTTGTACAACGAAACACAAGGGTTGGGGGCACTGGTATGCCAGATAACTTGCTGCGAACCATAATAGTCCACCACCATGGAAGAGGTTGTTTCCGATTTGACCAGAATACCGGGATGAACACAAATTGATTTCATACCACCTTTCGGACGGTTGTTTTGGGTGTTGATGTGCGAGCGTAACAGCGAAAATACCTGAGGTAAATTTTGATCCTGGTTTTTTATGTATTCGGAAGTGTAGTTTTGCCGGAAATGCCCTTTGGCAAAGAAAGTATAGAACCAGCTCTCAAGCGTTTTGGCTATATTTTTTCCTTGTAGCTTTTCTGATGCACGTTGGTAATCACTTCCTATTGTGTAACAATTTGATATAGATGCCGAGTCCAAAATATCCCTGCACACCCAGCTGTTGGCCGAACTCTCCAGTACAACAGCCTTTTTCCGGTCTTT
>CAYYOW010000106.1:0-7063 GCA_964473395.1 uncultured Lentimicrobiaceae bacterium
GGTTGAGCTTTTCCACATAGGGCATTTTATTGGTACGCATAATTATCCGCTCATGTAACAACTCGTTATGCAGAAGGTTTACAATTTCATAATTCCGCTCATCATTTCCGGTCTCAACAACTACATAATTTTCAGGCGTTAGTTTAAGTTTCTTATAAATATCCGGATCTGTCCCATCGCCCCTGACAATGAGTAGCCCTTTGCTGTTTATTTCCTGAAAACGGACCTTATCTTTTTCAATAATCACCACCTTCTTTCCATGAATATTCATACGTTTTGCCAGTAAAACGCCAGTGCTGCTACCACCAATAATCAGTGTTTTTTCACCTTCGGTAAGTTTTACGGGATTTATCCAGTTGAAAATTACCGGTGAAAGCAGGCAGGTAAACACAGCCATCAAAATAAAGCTGGCATTTATCCCGGAAGTAATCACACCCAGCTGTAACCCAATGGCCGAGGCAGCAATAATCAGACTCAACCGCGATGACATTAAAAAGCCCGCTGCCATAGACTTTCTTCTCCCGAAAAGCCTTGTCCACAACAATGAAGGAACTATTTTTACCAGAAACAATGTGAGTAGCAACAGCCCGAGAAAACCGAACAGAGATTGGTCAAATTCCATCAAAGCAGCCGGGTCGAATTGTATGCCAACCATGATAAAAAAAATCGGGATAAAAAACCCATATCCCATACCATCCAGTTTAATCATCAACACCGAGCGTTCCTTATGCATCAGCGTGGACAAAATCAGGCCGCTGAGGAAAGCGCCCAGCAAAACTACCTCTTCGCTAATATATTGCGAAAGCACTACAAAGATTAAAATCATGACCACCGATCCACGTACTCTGATTTGCGAGGCGGCGTGCGAGAGCTGAAAAGCCAGCTTTTTAAAATGATGAATATGTTTAACACGGTTACTCAGGCGGTAGAAAACGTAAAATACGAAGAAGAGAATCAGGATGTAAAGCAGCTCAACTTTAAAACCATTTTTTATGATAAAAGCTGTAAAAGTAAAGAGGATAATACTCAGAATATCTGCAAGGGCGGCAGCAATGATAATCATTTGGCCAAAACGGGCAGACAACTCCCCACGGCCTTTCAACACCGGCAAAACAATACCCACAGAGGTTGTCCCCATGATAAGTGAAAAATACCAGGCATGAGGAATATTTATCAAACGTGCCAGCAAAAGTGTTGCGCCGTAAGATAAGGCAATGGCAATGACAAAATGTGCAATTCCTGCTAACAGCGGATTCGCCACAAAACGGGAATAGCTCAGTTTCCTTCTTGGGAAAGAGGCGATGATCTGATCCATGTCAATCTCCAGCCCACCGAGAAACATCAGGAAAATAAATCCCGATAACGCCAGAAATTCTAGGATATGGAAACTGGGGGTGGCATGATTTGTCAGGATAAAATGGCCAAGCAGATAGCCGAAGACAATTTCAACAATAACAGCCGGAATTTTTCTCAGCCTTAAAAGAGATAACAAAATAGGGACTACCCAGGCCACAATAGTAACCAGCAACAGCGGATAATAATCAAAATGAAAGGACAGACTGAGCAGCATAAATAACAATTGGTATAGATATCCGTTGAATTATATCCTGGCTAAGATAAGCAAAATTTATTTTATCCGTTTTGTTCCGAGGTAACCAGGCTGTTAAAAAGTTTCTCAATATTTTTTCTCGAAAAACAACTGACGATTTGATTTTGCCCTATCTTTGCTTTCCGGTAACACATAAAAATATGTTAGCGGCTAACTTCATTCAAGATTATGTTCAGCAGTTTTCCTTTACGGGAAAAGGACGTGTATTTATCAGACGGTTTTCACCGTCTTTTTTTATGTTTTTTCTCATCAAAATCAAGCTTCCATGATTAATTTAAAAAACCGGAGTCTGGTCTCCATCACCGACTATAGCAAAGAAGAGATACTGAAGGTTCTTGATATTGCTGAAGACTTTGAAAAAGACCAGCGCCAAAAAATCCTCACGAACCATGTGATTGCCTCATTATTTTTTGAGCCTTCCACGCGCACAAGGCTCAGTTTTGAAAGTGCCGTACAGTACCTTGGTGGCAGTATCATTGGGTTTGCCAGTGCGGGTACTTCCAGCGTCAAAAAAGGTGAATCGCTGAAGGATACCATTCTAACGGTAAGCAATTACTCCGACCTTATTGTTATGCGCAACCCGCTGGACGGAAGCGCACGGCTGGCCAGCGAAGTTGCTCCCGTACCCATTATCAATGCCGGCGACGGCGCCAACCAGCATCCCACGCAATGCCTGCTCGATTTGTATTCCATCCGTAAGACGCAGGGAACACTGGAAAACATTCACATTGCCCTTGTGGGTGATTTGAAATACGGGCGTACTGTACATTCGCTGGTACAGGCACTAAGCCTTTTCAACGCTACTTTCCATCTGGTTTCCCCTGAGTCACTCAAGCTGCCAAGTGGCGTTAAAAAATGGATTAAAGAGGCCGGGCTGGAGTATTTTCAATACACAGAGCTTTCGGATGTTATTTCCTTTGCTGATATTATTTATATGACACGTATTCAGGGCGAACGTTTTCCTGATCCCATAGAGTACGAAAAGGTGAAAAACTCCTATATTTTGGAAAACAGCATGCTGGAAAAATCTAAAGAGACCATGCGCGTGCTGCATCCGCTGCCCCGTGTAAACGAAATCAGCGAAGATGTGGATGAAAATCCCAGAGCCTACTATTTTCAACAGGCAAAAAATGGTGTTTATGTCAGGCAGGCACTTATTGCCGCCATTTTAGGATTAAAAGATTAGAAAAACGACTTTAAAATTCTTAAAGAATGAAAAACAAAAGAACAGAATTAAAAGTATCGGCTATTCGCAGCGGCACAGTCATCGACCATATTCCGGCAGAAAATACTTTCCGTGTTTTTGCCATGCTCAACTTGGAAAACAGTACCGACCATGTTTATTTCGGCACCAACCTGGAGAGCAGGAAGCTGGGGAAAAAAGGGATTATTAAAATCAGTAATATATTTTTCAAACCGGAAGAAATCAGCAAGATAGCCCTTGTAGCACCCCATGCCACACTCATAGAAATAAAAGACTACGACATCGTCAAGAAGGAACAGGTTTTGCTTCCGGAAGAAATCCAAAAAATTGTAAAATGCGTCAACCCGAAATGTGTTACCAACAACCAAAACGTACCGACATATTTTAAAGTTATTTACGACCATCACGGAAAAATGAAGTTAGCCTGCCGCTATTGCGAAAAGGCCATGAGTATGGACGACATCGAGTTTGTTTAAGAATCGTGAACCCTAACCCGGTATTGAGGTAAGACAGCCTGAGAGAATAAGCATATTGCAAGGCTCCAGGTTACCCCTGTAATCACAAGGTTATCAGCCAACACTTTTCCAATTAGGTTTACGTGACGAATTAAATTTTCCCATGATAATTATTCCTACTTTTGTAACCAATGAAAGCTAGGATTCTCATATTTGTTTTGGCTGTGCTGTGTTCTTTCCAGTACACACAGGCACAGACATTCGGGCAGGATGTAAAAGGTTCTTCCACAAAGGTCAAAACAGTATTCAAACCAGATGTCAGCCTTTCTCTCGGCTCTTCGTTCTCTTCATTTTACCCGGGCATGAGTGGCTTCAGTACGTGGGTGGCCCCGGAAATAAGTATGCCCATCAACAAGAAATGGACTGTTGGAGCGGGTATTGCTTACACCAACTTTATTACTACCGGCACACCGGAAATCTACGGTTACGGCAACACAGTACAAAATTACGGCTCAGTTTATGTAAAAGGTCGCTATCAGGTAAATGATAAACTGGCCATCACAGGCATAGCTTACAAAACATTCAACCTTTCGCCACAAAGACTCAGCGACAAGATTAACCCCCGTGCCATCGACTTTAGTAACAGCGGCGCCATAATCAGCGTGGACTACAAAGTGAGCGACCACTTCAGGATTAATGCAGCCTTTTCCATGGAGCAGCGTCACTACAACCCTTTTGGCCCTTATGGATACGGCTATTCCCGTTTTGGTGGCGGTAATTGGAGCAACCCAATTGGACCGGTTCCAGGAGGTTTTTATCGGGGATTTTAATTCTGAATGCTGAATTACACTCTTTATTATCAATCACAAAAACAACATCTATCAATTCAATAGCAGTCCCTGCCTGCCCTTTTTTATTACCATCGGGTAAAAATGTTAGAGATTTTCAGGATCTAATAATCAGGATAATCTTCCAGGTAAAAAAATTATTATATTTTTGTCAGAAAGCTGACTATTGCCCGTAAGTTTACCAACAGTGATTTGGTTATTATCAAATTAACGAAGGCATTTCAAACATAATAAAGGCAAGTAACGAATCAAACAGCAACGAGTCAAAATCAGACATATCCGATTATTATTATCGGGTTATTATCTTCCGATAAGAAGGTTATAAAATCGGAAAGCAACATGTATAATAATTATCCTAACAAATATAGTCAATGAAAAGAAATTTCCTCATTCTGATGGCCTTTCTGTCCCTCACTGCTTTTTCGGGTAAAGAGAGTCCGAAACAAACATTATTAAATATTATTCCTAAGCCCGAGCATGTAACAACCTACGCCGGAAACTTCAGGTTGGACAAGCACACCCGTATATTGGTGGAAGATACGGCCGATTTAAAATTTGAGTCACGGTATTTAGCTGACATTATTAAAAAACACACGGGTTACGAACCGGAAATTGTTTCTGCCTCAAAAGGTAAAAATGCTATCATTCTTCGTTTGGTACCGGGAGTGTCGAAAAATGTAGAAGGCTATCAACTTAAAGTGGAAAAAGGGAGGATTTTCATTTTAGCGCCAAAATCTGCCGGCATATTTTACGGGATACAATCTCTGCTGCAACTATTCCCGCCTTCTTTTTATACTTCAAACCATAAAAAGTACCTCGAAGTCCCTCAGCTTTTTATCCAGGATGCACCACGATTCTCTTACCGGGGGATGCATCTCGATGTGAGTCGTCATTTCTTTCCGCCGTCTGACATCAAGCGTTATATTGACCTGCTGGCCATGTACAAATTTAATACCTTTCACTGGCATTTAACTGATGACCAGGGCTGGCGGATTGAAATTAAAAGATATCCCAAACTGACAAAAATCGGTGCCTGGCGCGACTCGACTCTTATCGGACGATACGGCTTAAAGCCGGTACGATATGACAAAAAACGCTACGGCGGGTTTTATACACAGGCAGAGGTTCGTAATATTGTCCGTTATGCAGCCCAAAGGCACATTACTATTATTCCGGAGATTGAGATGCCCGGACATTCGGAAGCGGCGCTGGCAGCCTATCCGCAGTTTGCCTGTACCCCCGGTCCTTTTCACGTGGGAACAACCTGGGGTGGTTTCAAAGATATTTATTGCCCCAAGGAAAAAACTTTCCACTTTTTGGAAGAAGTACTCACGGAGGTAATGGCAATGTTCCCCTCGAAATACATTCACATTGGTGGCGATGAAGTTCCTAAAGAACGTTGGAAATCCAGTAAACTTTCTCAGCAAATTATTAAAAAATACGGATTAGAAAATGAAGAGGGTCTGCAAAGCTGGTTTATCGGACGTATAGGGAAATTTCTGAATGCCCATGGCCGCAAAATGATTGGCTGGGACGAGATTCTCGAAGGCGGGCTCTCTCCTCATGCCACGGTTATGTCGTGGCGGGGAATAAAAGGGGGTATCGAAGCGGCACGTCAGGGGCATGATGTTATTATGACACCAGGCGGATACACCTATTTCGACCATTATCAGGCTAATCCGAAATTCCAGCCGCTAGCCATTGGCGGTTTTACAACGCTGAAAAAAGTTTATTCCTACGAGCCTGTTCCAAAGGTGCTGAATACTGCCGAAGCCAAACATATTTTAGGTGCGCAGGGTAACGTGTGGACGGAATACATCCCTGATTATAAAAAGGTGCAATACATGGTTTTGCCACGCATGGCTGCTCTTGCCGAGGTAGTCTGGACTCCTGCAAAGGAGAAAAACTGGCCTGATTTTCAACGGCGTATCCACGAGCATTTTTTGATATACAAAGCACTGGGTTACAACTATTGTCTGGGTTCGTATAAAGTGGAAATCGTTGTACAGGATAGTACAAAAACAGGCATTAAAGTTGCTCTGCAATCGGAAATTTACCATCCTGATATCCGATACACGCTGGATGGAAGTAGCCCGATCCTGCAATCGAAAAAATATACCAAGCCTTTCACCGTATCTTCCGGCACAAAAATAGAATCTGCTATCTTTATGAAAGGAAAGTTGATGGAAGAGCAGACAGTAATGGTTGTCAAATAACTTCTGTTGGCGATATTCCCTTTTACACAGGCTCGATTTTCATACGATTCTCATACTAAATTTGAAAATTGTATGGTATATCATTGAAAAATGATTCCGCTTATAAAGTACGTTTAGTTTTTTAAAGAAATAATTCTTGAGATGGTACCGGGTTTGTTTATATACTTGCAGTGGGGGGAAAAGAATACAAAATAATACATGCTGCTGTAAATCCAACAACAGAATGGGGTGTACTAAAACTCAGTTTTTGTAGTTAGTATTTATAACGAAGGTGCTACCACCATTTTAGTGGGTAAACTATTTCTGTAGTGTCCAATGTACGCTTCTAAAGAAAAGTCAGAAGACCGAAGACGAAAGTTTTTTCATTCATACAATAGCACACCATCTTTGCACTAAAAGTCACTTGATATAATCCGCTATAACCTCATGATTATTAGCAACAAATCTGGCCCACTATTGGCTTTTTGTAAGGAAAATCTTATACAGAGCTCAAGTTAGTAAACTATGAAAGGCTTTTATATTCACTTTCTGGGAAAGGCTCTCCCCCTAAATTGGGGTCCAAAACAATTTCGGGATTAAAATTTTGCACTTTATAATTTTTACCAAAGCGCTGTTTCAGGTTTTGTATTTGCTCCCTTTGATGAATTCCTTTGATAACTGTTGTTCTGAATTCATGATCAACTTCAGCGTTCTCAATCAATTCGATGGACTCTAGTATTTTTGAAAAAGTT
>CAYYOW010000107.1:0-6987 GCA_964473395.1 uncultured Lentimicrobiaceae bacterium
ATTCAAAAACTTTATTTCCGGATGCCATCTCAACCAATAACTCTGGCAGGGCAAAACGCTTTCCGAATCTCTTTTCCAATTCTCTTGTCTTTTCCACAAACCCGGGAATTCCGTAATCATTAATAAACTGTAAAGTCCCCCCTTTAAACGCAGGAAAACCCCAGCCGAAAATACTCCCGATATTAGCATCTGCTACTGAATTCAAAACCCCTTCTTCCAAACACCGTACTGTTTCAATGGCCTGGATAAACATCAATCTTTCAATCATCTCCTCCTGCTCCAAAACATCTGTCTTCAGCGGAAAGGCTTTTGATAATTCGCTCCACAGATGCTTACTTTCCCCTTCGGGATAGTCATAAAATCCTGCACCGGAGGCCTTTCCTTTTCTATTAAAAGTATGGATCATCTTTTCCACAACCGCATCGGCAGGATGAGACGGACGTGTTTTGCCTTCGGCTTTTAAGTCTGCTTCGGTTTGCCTGTTGATGTGGTCGATTAATGTCAGACTTATCTCGTCTGTCAGTGCCAGCGGGCCAACCGGCATTCCGGCAGCAACTCCAGCCGACTCAATACATTGAGGATTTTGTCCTTCGCCCAAAAGCGCCAGTCCTTCTTCCACATAAGTACTGAAAACGCGGGAAGTGTAAAAGCCACGACTGTCATTGACAACAATAGGTATTTTCCGGATACTTAAAACAAAATCAAAAGCACGTGCTAAGGTCGCATCCGAAGTCTTTTTCCCTTTAATAATCTCAACCAGTTGCATTTTATCCACCGGAGAAAAAAAATGAAGACCAATAAATTTATCCGGTTGTGAAAAGGCAGTTGCAAGACCTGAAATAGGCAAAGTAGAGGTATTGGATGCAAAGAAACCCTGCCCGGACATGAATGATTCTGCTTCCTTAGTGGCTTTGGCTTTTAGTTCCCTGTCTTCAAATACCGCTTCGATGACCAAATCGCAGGATTTTAAATCTTCCGGATGAGCAGTAGGTAAAATACGTTCCAGAACTTGCTTTTTCCTCTCAGCACTAAATTGTCCTCTTGCAATTCGTTTCTCTATGACAGCCTCAATTCGTTGCAACCCTTTTTGGGCCAATTCCGGTCGTACATCTTTCAATACAACCCGGTATCCGCTTAACGCAGCTACATAGGCAATGCCATGTCCCATCATTCCTGCTCCGAGGACCCCAATTTTATTTAAAGGTTCGGATGGAGGTAAATTTGGCCGGCTGTTTCCCATTTTTAAATTCTCAAATTGATACCGCAACGTGTTTATCATGTTTTTCGCCACTTTGCCGGTTCCGATTTTAACAAAATAACGCGATTCGATTCTTAATGCCGTATCAAAGTCAACCACCGAACCTTCTGCAAGAATGCTAAGCAGAGCCTCAGGAGCAGGATAATTCCCTTTTGTTTTTTTAAGCAGCATGGCCGGAGCAGCAGTAATTACCTGTGCTGTTTTGGGGTTCATGATACCGCCACCTGGAATTTTAAATCCTTTAATATCAAAAGGTTGCGAAACTTCGGAATGCGCCTCTATCCATTCTATTGCCTTGGGCAACAAATCATCAGGGCTATTCACTAAAGCATGTATCCATCCCAATTCCAGTGCTGCATCAGGCAACAGTTCTTTTCCCTCACTAACATATTCAAATGTTTTTTGTAATCCGAATAACCGGGAAAGACGCGTGATACCGCCACCGGCAGATAAAAGACCGATTTTTATGTCCGGCAGACCAATTTTGATTTTTTTGGAGTTAATCGCAATCCTGAAATGCGTGGCAAGCGCTAATTCAAAACCGCCGCCTAAGCAGGCGCCGTTTATCATAGAGACAACAGGTTTCCCCATCGTCTCCAGTTTACGCAATGCCCCTTTGAATTTTTCCGAGAATTCAAATAAACCCAATGCCGAAGGGTTACCGGTTATTATCTTTAAATCGGTTCCGGACAAAAAGTCGCTTTTTGCAGAGCTAATGACAACACCTTTCAACTCTTTCTCCCGAAGTAATTTGTCAACGGCCAAGCTGAGGTCATCAACAAAAGCAGTACTAATAACATTAGTGGATTTGGTTTTATCATTCAAAACCAGATGAACAATTCCGTCTTCTAAATATTTATATTCTATGGTATTCATTTTCGCATCATTTAAATTCTTTCAATAATTGTAGCTATACCCATTCCTCCGCCAACACAAAGTGAAATCAAAGCCGTTTGTTTATCTCTTCGTTCGAGTTCGTCAAGGGCAGTGCCGAGGAGGATAGCTCCGGTGGCTCCCAGCGGATGTCCCATTGCTATGGCGCCGCCGTTTACATTTACACGGTCAAGGTCATTGATTTTTAAGTCGCGCAAAAACCGGAGAACTACGCCGGCAAAAGCTTCATTTATCTCAATTAAATCCAAATCCTTTACGGTCATGCCCGCTTTTTTAAGCGCTTTGAGTGAAGCCGGACCGGGACCCACTAACATAATCGTTGGCTCGGTAGCCACCAATCCTATGGCACGAATACGGGCGCGGGGTTTCAGGCCAAGCCGGGCTCCTATTTCCTCCGAACCCACTAAAACGGCAGCGGCACCATCAACTATTCCCGATGAATTTCCGGCAGTATGCAAATGGTTAATCTTCGAAACCATGGGATATTTTCTCAGGGCAACCTCATCAAAACCAATTTTCCCAATCTTTTCAAAAGAAGGCTGTAAAGAACCAAGGTCTGTCATGGTTGTTCCGGGGCGGATATTCTCGTCATGATCCAAAATAAGCAAACCGTTTTGGTCGTAAACAGGAATTTCCGATTTGAAAAAGCCCCTCTTTGTGGCTTCGGCAGCCCTGGCTTGCGAAATCACGGCCAGCTCATCAATTTCCTGCCGGGAAAAACCTTCTAGTGTCGCCAGCAAATCGGCACTAATCCCCTGTGGCACAAAACCGGTTTGAATACTCACATCCGGGTCCAGAAACCAGGCGCCACCATCGGAAGCCATGGGAACGCGAGACATCACCTCAACGCCACCGGCAACAATTAAATCATCAAAACCGGCAGCCACCTTTGCGGCAGCGGTATTCACCGCTTCCAAACCAGAGGCGCAGAACCTGTTGAGCTGCATTCCCGGCACATCAACATGCCAATTGGCATAAAGAGCCGCCGTACGGGCAATATCGCCCCCTTCTTCGCCAATGGGAGTAACACAACCCATGATAACATCATCCACTAAGGACGTATCTAAATGATTTCTTTTCTCCAGTTCGCGCAAAACGAAACTCAGGAGTCTTACGGGTGTAACTTCATACAAAGAGCCCGTGCGTTTTCCTCTCCCGCGAGGACTCCGGATGGCATCATAAATAATTGCTTTCTGTGACATGCTTATCTTTTTAAATAAAAAATAATTATCTGTTTTGAAAAATCCAACATATCCTTAATATGCTGGTTAGCATGGGGCTTATACTCTTTCATTTGAATAATTCCCGAAAAGTTAATCCAAAGTAAATCCGTTATTTGATATACATCAACGGGCTTGATGAGATTATGATTTATGGAGACTTCCATCAGTTCTCTAAAATGGACATAGAAAAGTTTTACTTTTGAAATGATAATCGACTTCCTTTCCTCTCTTAAGGCCAAAACCAGGCGCAGTTGTTGCTGGAAAACGATGATAATTTTAAAAGAACCCGGATCGCTTAAATAAATAGTATAAAGCTGTTCGTATATCCTGTCAAACAGCTGTTCTGTCGTAGAAATTTTATTTAAAGACACCTCTGTTTTAATTTCCGTAAGACGTTCCTGTATGGCATCTATTATGGGCAGCATAAGCGAAAAAAACAATTCATCTTTGCTTTTAAAATACTGATAAACCGTTGGTTTGGTAATTTCAGCAAATTTTGCAATATCTTCCATAGTTGCCTTGGCATATCCGACTTTAAAAAACACCTGTTTGGCTGCCTCTAAAATCGAATACCGCCTCTGCTCTTTTTCCCTTTGTACCCGTGCAGCCGAAATGCTAAGATTATTTTTCATTTAACTATTAGTTAAGTAACTTTATCATCAGCAAATTTATATTACTTAGAGTTATATTCCTAATCTTTTTTAAAAAAGATTAGATAATCCAATATGATAGTAACCTGAACTCGACATAAGCTTTGCACATAGTTTTGCAAAGAGAAAGCACATAGAAATTAGACTACCTGGCTCTTCCGGGTTTATCGTCCGAGCCAACGAACGTGTAACCAGAAAGCTTTGAAAAGAGGAGATAAATCCGCATAGCAAGCGTTCTTTTCGTACTTTTGAGGCCAAAAGTTTATAGAGCACATAGTTCTGGTATCAAAATGAATTTCAGCGGAATAAAAAAAGTACAGCAAACCAATAAATCAGGTCATTATCTCTTCTCGCTTCTGGTTCCCAGCTGGAACAACCTGGAGTATCTGAAGCTTTGTGTGCGGAGCATCCGGCAAAATTCCACCCACCCCCATCAAATCATTCTGTTAATCAATGAAGGAAAAGATGGTAGCCTGGCGTGGGCTGAGAAGCAGAATGACATTGATTATGTGTATGCCCCCGAAAACCTGGGTATCTGTTATGGTCTGAATGCCTGCCGGTCACTGGTTCATACTGGTTACATGGTTTACATCAATGATGATATGTATCTTTTGCCCGGATGGGATGATATTTTACTGAAGGAAATAGAGCAGCTGAACCATTCCATGTTCATGCTGTCCTCCACTTTGATAGAGCCTGACGATACGGGAAATTCCTGCGTAATAGTGAAAGATTACGGCAATAGTCCTGAGAATTTTCAGGAAGATACTTTGCTTAAGATGTTTAACAGCTTAGAGAAGGCGGACTGGTCGGGAAGTACATGGCCTCCGGTTTTGGTACCCACAGTTTTATGGGATTTAGTTGGTGGTATGAGTGTTGAATTTTCGCCGGGAATGTATTCCGACCCCGACCTGTCTATGAAACTCTGGCAGGCAGGCGTACGCTACTTCAAAGGAATGGGAGAAAGCCGGGTTTACCATTTTGGTTCCAAGTCAACCAGAAGAGTAAAGAAAAACAGGGGGAAAAATATGTTTTTACGAAAATACGGCATTACTCCCCGGTATTTTGTCAACAACTTTCTAAAAAGAGGTCAGGATTTTTCAGGTGCTTTATCCGTACCTTCAACTCCCATCATGGATAAAATAATTCATAAAATAAAACTTTTGCTGCTTTTGTTTAGGGCATCTGAATAAACACAAATAGAGATTTATGGCCGAATATAATTTTGATAAAGTTACGCCACGTGAGAACACCGACAGCGTAAAATACGATCTCCGAAAGGAGTATTTCGGCAACGCCGGGGTACTGCCCATGTGGGTTGCCGATATGGATTTTGAAACACCTGCTTTTATCCGTGAAGCCATTCAAGAGAGAGCGAAGCATCCCATTTACGGTTATTCCATTATATCGGAAGACTATTTTCAGGCTATTATCCAATGGGTGAAAACACGGCATCAATGGGATATAAAAAAGGAGTGGATTAGCTTCACACCCGGTATTTTACCAGCCGTTAACTTTTCAGTTCTGAGTTACACTGCTCAGGGCGAAGGTATAATCGTACAGCCGCCAGTCTATTTCCCATTTTTTGAAGCTATCAAAAGTAACAGGCGCAGGCAACTTGACAATCAGTTGATAAACCAAGGCGGACACTATCTTATTGATTTCAATGACCTGGAAGAAAAAGCGAAATCTGCCAGGTTGTTACTAATGTCGCACCCCCACAATCCTACCGGAAGATGCTGGACAAAAGAAGAGCTGACCACTATTGGTGAAATTTGTCTGCAAAATAATGTTATCATTATTTCGGATGAAATTCACAACGATCTGATTCTCCCAGGCTTCAGGCATTATCCTATGGCAGCCTGCTCACCGGAAATAGCCGATATAACCATCACATGCATCGCGCCTAGCAAAACGTTCAACGTTGGCGGGTTGGCTACATCTTCCATCATCATTCCGAATGAAGATCTGCGCAAGCGCTTTCAGAAGACGCTGCAACAGCTGCATATTTTCAGAGGTAACTTCTTTGGCTATGTGGCCTCCACAGCCGGTTACCAGCACGGTAGCTCATGGCTGGATGCCCTTATGAAATATGTGCAGGGAAACTTTAATTACCTCGCTGATTTTCTTCAGAAAGAGTTACCCAACGTCAAACTCACCCATCCGGAAGCAACCTACCTTGCCTGGCTCGACTTCAGGGAAACAGGACTTTCTGACAAACAGATAAAAGACAAGCTGATTTTCGAAGCACAGCTTGGATTCAGCCATGGGCCGGTGTTTGGCTTAGGTGGACAAGGCTTCCAGCGTATGAACCTCGCGGCTCCCCTAAGTATTGTGGAAGAGGCCTGCCTGCGACTGAAAAAAACATTCGTTAATTAATAATTATAAAAATGAAAGCTTCCTTACGGCTTACCCTGATTATTATCGGTGCTATTATCTTCATTATCATGGTTATACCTGTTTTTCTACCTGACGAAGCTACCGTTGAGGACACAACAGAAATAAAGGCCTCTCCCGAAATCGTTTTTAACGAAGTTAACACGTTAAGAAACTGGAAAAGTTGGTCTCCATTTGAAGATGATTCGACCATGATCGACAAATATAGTGGCCCGGACAAAGGAGTTGGTGCCAAACGAACATGGACCAGCAGGCATTTGGGAAATGGGAATATGGTCATCACCAAAAGTGTACCCGGTCAACTTATAGAAACAAAATTGGATTTCGGAGCACCCGGTGCTGCCGAAGGTCGCTGGACTTTCACCAGCAAGCATGGAGAAACACAGGTAGAATGGCAACTGCATATTTTGAGATTGCAATATCCTTTTGGAAAATGGTTAGGGCTGATTATGAACAAAATGATGACGCCAGTTCTGGAAAAAGGGCTTCACGATCTCAAAACGAAAATAGAAAAGAAAAAAACAATTCCCATACGCCCCAAAGCTCCTTAAGCCGAATTCTTCAT
>CAYYOW010000108.1:0-6883 GCA_964473395.1 uncultured Lentimicrobiaceae bacterium
TAAGTGGGAGTACTTACTCCTGGTATATCTATAAAGACAGGTCACATCACGTGATACCGATAGGGAGTAGTTATTATTACAAGATAAGAGTATCGAGTACGGTGGATCCTGCCCTAAAAGATGAAAGCAACAAGTATTTTAAAATATTAGCTTCTGCAAAAGGCACTAAAGTGCATGTAATTCAGCCCAATAAGTCGGGTATTGAGTGGGGACAGAAGACGACTCATTTGGTTTCGTGGAAAGATAACATCTCCGGCACAGTCAATGTTGACTTGCTCCGGTATAACTCGGGAGGTACATTGGTTGCCAATTATTCTCTTGCTCAGAATTTAAGTGGGAGCACTTACTCCTGGTATATCTATAAAGACAGGTCACATCACGTGATACCGATAGGGAGCAGTTATTATTACAAGATAAGAGTATCGAGTACGGTGGACCCTGCTGTAAAAGATGAAAGTGATAAGTATTTTAAGATAAAATTACAACCCACCATTGATGTCTATCCCAACCCGAGTACAACGCATGTCACCGTGAAGTTTGGTAACAAAGACAATGAAAATTATACTTTGTTCCTGTACAACAGGTATAATATGCGGGTGATGTATAGGCAGGTAAACACTACATATTTGAAAGAGATTAGAATCAACACCTTTGATTTGCCTAACGGGATCTATTTCTTAAGGTTAACTTCGGGCAAACAGATTATCTCCAGAAAGATTATTATACAACATTAAAAGCCGAATAACTTTAGGAATTGATAAGCGAGACCTTGCGTATGCTTGGTCTCGCTTTGTGTTTTAGAAGAATATCTTTGCTGAAGGCAGAGGCTCTTTTTTCCGTTGTTCGGAAAATAACTTTAACTGTCTGTTTTTTCTCAAATAAGGGGTGGCTATCTTAAAAGAATCATACCGTTTGAGATGACTGGTTCTTATCAGTTGTTCCAGATCGGCGATGTATGATCCTCTTCTTTCAGAATACATCTTCAATGATTGTATCAGCGTGTCGGGATTACTGGTTTTCATCCGTGCTTTGCGAAAAGCAGCAAAAGGCTTCCCCGTGGCCAGCATGACATAGTAAGTGTCGATAGCCTTCGACAAATCCTCAAATTTACGAAGATAAACCTTTGTGCCGTTACGGGTGGATGCAGCGACTATCCGGCTATGTTTGGGGCTGAACGACCATATGCCAAATGGATTATTGGCTTGCAGGAAAAACCGTGAACTTCCCCATCCACTCTCAATGGCTGCCTGTGCCAGCACAATACTTACTGGGAAAGTATGTAACCGTTTGATTAAAATATGTATATTATTGGTTTTGAATTTCTTCATTAATTGATGCAGTGACCTTTTTTCCGGGCGGGATAGCTTTCCTTTTTTTGACAACATCTCAACTTCACCTCTGGTTAGGTCGAGATTGGTTTTGGCTACCAGTATAGCTGGTAGCATCATATCGAAAAACTTTTGCTTTTTTTCCGGAACCGGAAGTGTGTTCAGTGAACAGGTGCTGGTATATATATAAGGTATCACCAGCGAATCATGGATGCGAACAATATCTTTAGGCGACCGGATAGACTTCTTGATAACATAAACATGTCCCACGAGCTGTTTCCTTTCGGAAAGATTACAGGCACTTGCCAGTAGCAAGGCAGAAAGGGAAAACAAAGCAACATATTTTACATTACGTGTTGAGAGCACAGCCTTTTCCATGGAGAAACTATTGGGGAAACTTAAAAAAGAAGATCCGGAATTAATTGCACAAATGCTAATTTCTTCCGGTCATCGACTTGGGGATACGCCCCTGGTTGACAGTTTTTGATCGCAGACGGCGACCCACTATTTTTTCCACTATTTTGCCTACCCGCAAAATACGGTCAAGGTCAAGATTGGTTTCGATGCCCATCTCATCCATCATAACTGCCATATCCTCCGTGCTCACCAGTCCCACGTCGTTGGGGTCGTTGTAGTAATAGTCGCCGGTACCGGCAACAGGAACGCCATCCACAAAATTGGCCGGTTGTCCGCCAATGCCACCCAACGTTGATTCAAAATTGGTCATACCTGCTTGTAAAGCGGCCAGCACATTAGCCAGTCCCCATCCTCGGGTAGTATGGAAATGGGCAATTTGTTTGTGCGGGTTATCAACGCTATCAAGTAGCATCGAAAAATAGCGGTAAACCCTGTCAGGAGAAGCTGAACCGTCGTGGTCAGCATGTTCCACATCGTTGGCGCCAATCTCAAACCAGTGTTTGGTAAAAGTAATGGCGTCCTCCAACTTCGTGGGACCTTCGATGGGGCAACCCCAGATGGTACTTACCGTACCGTTAATTTTAATGCCCACATCTTTGGCTTTGGGAATCCACTCTTCGGCCATTTTCCAGTATTCTTTCAGTGTCAGCCCTGAATTTTTTATTTGATGTGACTCACTGGTGGAAACCATGAGCAAAATCCGGTCGGGGCCATAGCCCTCTTTTTTTGCTTCAATGGCACGCTCAATAGCCCGTTCACGGATAGTGACGGCTGTCAACATAACATCGTCCAGCAGATCTTTTACCTTTTTGCTGGCTCTTATCTGTTTAAACAGTTCATCTGCATCTTTAAACTGGGGCATCCCTTTCGGATTGCCGAAGTTGCTTACTTCCAGATGTTTCACCCCGCTCAGGATCATCTGTTCCAGCACCCATACTTTTGCTTCGGTAGGAATAAATATTTCCTCATGCTGAAAACCGTCCCTCACAGTGATGTCGCCAATAACTACTTTTTTAGGATATTGCATATTGAATTTTCTGATAATTTTTACAAAGAGAAAAACAGTAAATTGTAGAGGCTAAAATACAAGAAATAGAGAAACCGACCTATAATATATAGGTACAAAATCCTATAAAAAATCATAAAATACAATCCGGAATAAAACAAAATCGGTTCCCCTTCCGGAATGTGGGATGAACAGTGCAAACCAGCGCTTTGGGCAGGATGAATAGATGACGGAAAATACAGGTTAAAAAACGCCGGTTTCCAACATGATGAGTGTACAATCCTGTACGGTCTCAACACCCTGCTCCTGTGCCTTTTGCATAAGGGTGTAGTTTTCGGTACCCGGATTAAAAATGATACGTTGGGGTTTCAGTGAGAGTAAATAATCGTAATAGGCAGTTTGTCGGGCCGGGCCAATGTAGAGAGTGATGGTATGGATGTCTTTCACTTCGGGATAACCGGTAACAAAAGGAACACCGGCTACCTGCCCCGGTCGGGGCGCCAGCGGCACCACTTCATAACCGTAATCTAAAAGCTTACGAATGGCCTTGTTAGCATACCGTTGCGGTTTCTCACTGGCGCCAACTACGAGGGTCTTCTTTGGTTGTTGCATAAGTTTACTGTTTGCAAATTAACGGCACATATCGGAAATTATTGCAGACAGATAAAAGAATAGTGGCCATTTTGACAGAAAATATTTATCGTAACTGACAGAAAGTCTGAATGTTATCCTATTCTTTGTTGTGGTGGGGATTTTGATTACCAGAGATAAAAATAAAAAGGAGGAACGTAATATGAACTTAAATCAATTCACCATAAAATCGCAGGAGGCAATACAGAAGGCTCAGGAATTAGCTATGCAACATAGCCAGCAGGCTATTGAAGGCATTCATCTGTTAAAAGGTATTTTGTTAATAGATGAAAATGCCACGCCTTTTTTGCTAAAAAAACTCAATGTAGATTTTCCGGTCTTTTCGCAGGCTGTGGATCGCATCATTGAATCATTGCCCAAAGTTTCAGGTGGCCAGACATACCTTTCGCGAGATGCAAACGAAGTTTTGCAGAAAGCACCAACTTATCTGGCCGAGTTCAAGGACGAATTTGTTTCGGTTGAGCACCTGCTGTTAGCTTTGCTCGAAATAAAGAGTACGGCATCTGACTTGTTGAAAGACAACGGAATCACTAAAAAGGCACTGATTACTGCTATCAAAGACTTACGTAAAGGCTCTACAGTAAACAGCCAGAGCGCTGAGGATCAGTATAACGCATTAAATCGTTATGCTTTGAATTTAAATGAAATGGCTGCTACAGGCAAACTAGATCCTGTCATTGGTCGTGATGACGAAATACGTCGCGTGTTGCAGATTCTTTCACGGCGTACAAAAAATAATCCAATCCTTATTGGCGAGCCCGGTGTGGGTAAAACGGCTATTGCCGAAGGAATTGCCCACAGAATTGTAAACGGTGATGTCCCAGATAACTTAAAGACCAAAAGATTGTTTTCATTGGATATGGGAGCTTTGATTGCCGGAGCCAAATACAAAGGCGAATTTGAAGAACGGCTGAAAGCAGTTATAAAAGAAGTGATTGATTCCGATGGTGAAATCATTCTGTTTATCGATGAAATTCACACCCTGGTAGGTGCCGGAAAGTCGGAAGGAGCCATGGATGCTGCCAATATACTGAAACCTGCTTTGGCTCGCGGAGAGCTGCGCGCCATTGGTGCCACTACTTTAAAAGAGTATCAGAAATTTTTTGAAAAGGATAAAGCACTTGAACGTCGGTTTCAGCTGGTAACAGTTGACGAACCCGATACAGATTCAGCTATTTCAATTTTGCGCGGGCTGAAAGAGCGATATGAGACATACCACAAAGTGCGTATTCTCGATGAGGCTATCATTGCTGCTGTGGAGTTGTCACAACGCTACATTACCGATCGATTTCTGCCCGACAAAGCCATTGATCTGATTGATGAATCAGCAGCCAAACTCCGCTTGGAAATCAATTCTCTGCCGGAAGAACTGGAAATTGCCGAACGGCGTATCCGGCAATTAGAGATAGAGAAAGAAGCTATTAAACGGGAGAAAGACAAATTGAAACTCAACCGTATCAGCGAAGAACTTGCCAATCTGAGCGAAACGAGAAATGATTTACAGGCCAAATGGCAAGCCGAAAAAGAGGTTGTGGATAAAATCCAGCAACTTAAAAAAGCTATTGAAGATTACAAGCTCGAAGCTGAACGTGCCGAGCGTAATGGTGATTTTGGAAAGGTAGCGGAGCTGCGTTACGGAAAAATTCAAAAAGCCGAATCGGACGTTGAAGTTTTGAAAGTTAAATTGAAAGAGGTTCAGGGCATCAACCCTATGATCAACGAAGAAGTTACTGCCGAAGAAGTAGCCGAAGTAGTTTCCAAATGGACGGGTATTCCAGTGAGCCGGATGCTACAAAGCGAACGCGAGAAACTGCTTCACCTCGAAGATGAACTACACAAGCGTGTGGTAGGACAGGAAGATGCCATACAGGCTATTGCCGATGCTATCCGTAGGAGCCGTGCAGGCTTGCAGGACGAGAAACGGCCTATCGGTTCGTTTATCTTCCTCGGTACTACCGGTGTGGGAAAAACGGAACTAGCCAAAGCGCTGGCTGAATTTCTGTTCAACAACGAGAACTCCATGGTTCGTATTGATATGTCTGAATACCAGGAACGTCATTCGGTGTCGCGACTCGTGGGAGCGCCTCCCGGCTATGTGGGTTACGACGAAAGCGGTCAGCTGACCGAAGCTGTTCGCCGGAAACCATATTCGGTGGTGTTACTGGATGAAATAGAGAAAGCGCATCCGGATGTATTTAATATCCTACTACAGGTATTGGACGATGGCCGGCTTACGGACAACAAAGGCCGGGTGGTGGACTTCAAAAACACCATTATCATCATGACGTCAAATATCGGGTCGCACCTGATTCAGGAAAACTTCGGCCAACTGAACGAAAGCAACGAACAGGAGGTGGTTGACCGCACCCGGAATGAAGTTTTTGAATTGCTGAAGAAAACCATCCGTCCGGAGTTCCTGAACCGGATTGATGAAATCATCATGTTCAAACCGCTTTCGCGCGATGAAATTCACGGTATTGTGAAGTTGCAGTTTGCTCGTACTCAGGAAATGCTGGCTAAAAATAATCTTAAACTGGAGATTACGGATGAGGCCGTAAACAAACTGGCTGCAATGGGTTATGATCCGCAGTTTGGTGCACGTCCACTGAAACGGGTAATCCAGCGCGAAGTGTTGAATGAACTGTCGAAAATGATTCTCGCCGGACAGGTCAATGCTGAAAAACCTATCCGCATTGAAGTTGAAGGCGAAAGGTTTGTATTCAAAAACTAACCACAGCACAACCACAGTATAATTTATCATGCAGGATATTTTCCAAAGTGAAGATATCCTGCTTTTGCTTTATTTCAAATGATTAAAACATCTAAAATGTCCAACCCAATCTTAGATTTCTGGTAAACAAAGAAGGTGAAAACCTAATGCTGTGACCATTTTTGTAATTATAATTTTGTTCCGGAAACTTTCCATTGGTATATTTCGTATTTAAATATTTATCATACTCTATTCCGTAGCCCAACTCTATACCTAAATATATTTTCTTTATGAAATAATAATCAATTCCGGCAAAAACACCTAACCCAACTCTAACTCTTCCCGGATTGTTTTTCTTTGTTAAATTATATACTTCATTATTGTCTTGAACTTCTCTTTTTATAACTGTTGTGGAATAACCTGCTAAAGCCTGGGCACCCACATAGGGTGACAATCTTTTTGTTGCCGAAAAGTGTCTCTCAATACCCGGTGTTAACAAGATGGAAAAAGAGGTGTACTTACTTTTCAATTCCAAAAGGTTATATGCAGGATTGCTGTGTTGAAGAATATCAAGGTGGTTATAATAGGATATGTTTACGCCTATTCGATAGGCTTTTTTAGCAGTGACAAAAGTTCTGTATCTGATGCCCCCGTTAAACAAATTAAACTGGCCTCCCTGATTTGAACCAAAAATCCCTCCCGGGTTAAAATTTACTTCAAACGATTTATCTCCGGCAACCTGTTTATATGCAGGGGTAGAATAAAATTTTA
>CAYYOW010000109.1:0-6878 GCA_964473395.1 uncultured Lentimicrobiaceae bacterium
TTCCGGAAGGAGTGATCTTTTCCACTTTTCCGATTTGTTGATGAACTTTTGCAGTATCGCTTTTTGTCAGGTTTTGGTATTGTGCCTGTAAATGAGGAGTAAAAACAAAAAGGCTAAAGGCCAATATAATAATGGCGAACAGAATTCTTTTCATAACAAATGATTTTCTGCAATTATACAATATTTTTCAACATTGGACGTCATTACAATTGTTCTCTATCTTTGCAGCAACTTAATAATAAGATTCCCGTTGAAAATTTTATTCAAAATAAACACGCTAAAAACAACTGTTTGGAGAGGCTTTTTTCTTCTCCTTTCCGGTATGCTTTTGCTCTCTGCCTGCAAAAAGGACTTTTTTGACACCAATCCGGATATAAAGCTGACTTTTTCCAACGATTCCATTATTTTCGATACGGTTTTCACCACGCTGGGGTCGGCAACCCACCGGCTGATGGTCTATAATCCAAGCAACTCGAAAATTAATATTTCTGATATCAGATTAGAAAAAGGATCAGCTTCCGACTTCCGCATCAACGTGGATGGGGAGGCTACTTACGACAAGCGGAATGTGGAAATCCGTGGCGGCGACAGCCTATATATCTTTGCCCGCGTCACCATCAACCCCAATAATGCCGCCAACCCGTTTGTGGTTGAAGACCGGTTGCTTTTTAACACCAACGGCAATGAGCAGAGCATCAAGCTGGTGGCTTGGGGGAAAAATGCATATTATATCCTTGCCGACCACCATTCACCCGGATTTCCTGCCTACAAAATTGTGGCAGATAGTCTTGAAAATGTTCAGTGGACTAACAGCAAACCCATTGTGATATACGGATACGCGGTTATTAACTCTTATGGAAGTCTGAATATTGCTGCGGGTACAAAAATTTACTTTCATAAGAATTCCGGGTTGTGGGTTTATGCCGATGGGAAACTTACTGTTTCGGGAACAAGACAACAACCTGTGGTTTTTCAGGGAGACCGTTTAGAGCCAGAATATACCGAACTTCCCGGACAATGGGATCGAATATGGATTATGGAAGGCCCTGCCGGAAGCGATAATATAATAAAAAATGCCATTATCAAAAACGGCTTTATTGGCATCCAGGCCGAATCGTTTTTTAAGAAAAACAAGAACAAACTTTTGCTTAAAAATGTTGTCATCGAGAACATGAACGGAGCGGGTATCCTCAGCAAAAACTATACAATTGATGGGCAAAACCTGGTAATAGCCAACTGTGGCGGTTATTGTCTGGCGCTGACCGGTGGCGGCAATTACAATTTTATACAAAGTACGCTGGTCAACTACTGGCCATACTCTATCCGTAACAATCCTGCCGTCATGCTGACCAATTTCCTGCCCGACAGCAACAATCATCCAGTTCCTTTTCCCCTGTATTTTACACTGGGAAACAGTATCATTTACGGATACAACGACAATGAATTTGGAACAGGCATGGTGGCCGGAGCCGATTCGTCCTATTATCTCGACCATTGTCTGGTGAAAACCCGGCTGAAGATGGATAATCCGGCTTATTTCAACAAAATCCTCAAAAATATAGATCCGAAATTTCTCAACGTTGAAGATCAGGATTACCGCATCGACACGTTATCGCCAGCTATTGGCAGAGGTGATCCTGCCATTGGTGCCGAGGCACCTTTTGATCTGCTGGGAAATCCCCGAGGGGAGTCGCCCGACCTCGGTGCGTACCAATTTGTTCCAGGCCAAAGTAAAAAGTTAGAATAATCTTTCTATTTTCGCCGAATATTGAGAATTACAAGCAAAAGCACCTATGGTTATTGGAATTGGAGGAGTAAGCAACGCGGGGAAAACGACACTGGCAACACGGCTTAAAGAAAAGCTAAGTCCCCTGCGGATAGCTATTTTATGTCAGGACGACTTCGCCCGTCCTGTTTTCGGGATTCCACGTATCAATGGTCATGTGGACTGGGAAATCCCTGAATCCATCGACTTGGCAAGATATTACCGGCACATCCTGAAACAGCGAGAAGAGTATGACATCATCATTGCCGAAGGTCTTTTTGCCTTCTGCGACAAGCATATCTACAGCCATTATGATAAGAAAATCTTTCTGACCATCAGCAAAGAGACGTTTTGGCAAAGGAAGTCTAAAGACCTACGTTGGGGAAAAGAACCTGACTGGTACATGGAACATATCTGGGAAAGTCATTTTAAATGTGGTATTATGGAGGAGATGGACAACAGCACGCTGGTGCTTTCGGGAGAGGAGTCCATCGACCTGGAAAAGTTATTACCCTTCCTGAATATTAATATGCTCACCGCCAAAGAGCCATACAATCAGGGAGACAAAAACTTAAGTCATGTACTTGCCCTTTAAAACATTGTATTTTCTTGACGGCGACGAAACAGCCCTGGTAGAGGTCAGACGCTCCGACCTTCCCGGAGAAGCCGACAAAAGCAAACTATACTTCTGGTTTTTATTGAGAAAAAAAACCGGACAAATAAGCCGGCTGGAATTTATTTCTATGAGATCCGATAACGAGAAAGAGGAACGTATTTTCAGCCAGGGAAAGCTTTCATTTGATAAACTATTAGGAGAATTTGAAGATGCCAACGGAAAGTTAATATTGAAAAGCCGACCTGTACGTCAGCTTCCGGAGATGATAAGAGAAAAAATCAGTACATTTTTAAGGAATTTACGCTGAGGCTTTTATCTTCCGGAAGATACACTCCGGATTATTTCAAAGCAAGCACTTAGCTTTTCCTCCTCATGCAACCTTCCATCCAGCCAGTGAATAACAGTTCCCCGTTTCTCCATCCGCCGAAACCAGGTCATCTGTCTTTTGGAAAACTGGTGAATGGCCGTATTCAGTTTTGAGAACATTTCGTCGTAAGTTATTTCGCCGGTAACATACTGTGTCACATAACGATACTCTAACCCGTAAAAAGTGAGTTGCTTTGGTTTCAGACCACTGTGGAGCAGCCGTTGCACCTCTTCTATCATACCATTTTCGAGACGGTATTTCAGCCTTTGGGTAATCCGCTGCCGCACCATCTCACGAGGGAAGTTAATACCAAGATTCACGGAATCTATCTTTGGGAATTTCTCTCTGGCAGGATGTGATTTTTCAAATTCTTTGATTTCAATAGCACGAAGGGTACGTTCACGGTTGGCGATGTCAGTAGTGTTGTGAAGTATTCCATAACGTTTCAGCACTTCCACCAGTTTGGCATCTGAAAGTGGCTTCAGTTTTTTGCGCAGAGCAATATTTTCCGGTACCTGTTGCAGGTGATAGCCGCTGAGAACAGCTTCGAGATAAAGGCCTGTCCCACCGCACAAAACAGGCACATGCCCCCGCTGCCGGATGTCAGCATAAGCGAGAAGAAAATCGCGCTGGAAACCAAAAACATTGTACTCTGTTCCCGGATCAGCAATATCAACAAGATGAGATGGGATATTTCTCCCGTTTACTATGTAATCGTCCAGATCTTTTCCCGTACCAACGTCCATGCCCCGGTAAACCTGACGCGAGTCGGCGCTGATAACCTCGCCAACTGTTCTGTAAGCCAGCAGGGCGGCCAACCGTGTTTTGCCGGTAGCCGTGGGGCCAAGAACAGTTATCATGTCTACGTTTTTCACCATCATTTTGCGAAAGTAAAGAATCCTAAAGATATGATGGCTGCCTTCTTTATAAAATTTAACCGGCCTTAACACACTCATTTTCAAAGCGCTCTTGTTCCAGTCAAAATGACCCGGTATTAAATTTTATTTTTAAAAGAGAAAAAGGCAATGATTTTATACATTTGCTGTTCTATAAAGGAGGAAAAAAGGACGTACTCTCATCAGAAATGACATGTTTATGAAAAACAGGACAACTGCATATGGAAGAATTATATCAACCTGCTTCATCAGGTTCATGCTGTTTGGCCTTTTTCTCCTTTCCGGGCAATCTCTTTTTTCACAACAAATGTTGGGTCTTGGCTTTGACAATTACAATGGAGCTGCAGGAGCTACACTCAACCCTGCTTTCCTTACCAACTCAAAAGTTTATCTGGATGTGAATCTGGTAACGGCGGATTTCTTTTTGGACAATAATATGGGATATATTAGCAAGGACAGTACCAATTTCTGGGATTTGGTAAGAATGGCTGGGAGCAGTTCCAATCAAAACCGGAATGCAACCCTCATTGCATATGAAGGCCAAAACAAAAAGAATTTTGCCATATCTACCCGATTTCAGGGGCCATCGGTTATGATACAGAGAGGCAGACAGGCCATAGCACTGGGCGTTGCAGTGCGTTCTGTGAGTACAGGCACAAACATCCCCTATCAATTTGTCGCTTCGCATGGCAGGCTTACAAGTCCTGTGTTGTTGCACAAAAGTTTTAACGATTATAACTTTAGTCTCTCCTCGTTAAGTTGGGCAGAAATTAACCTAAACTATGCTTATGATCTTATTGATCAGGGAAACACAAAGCTTTCCGTGGGTGCAGGGGTCAAATACTTATTCGGGGTGTCCGGAGGATTTGTGGCCACAAGAAATTTGAATTTTTCCGTTCCCGATTCCAATCATCTTAATGTTAATAATCTTAATGGAGACATAGCATTTGCCCTGCCTGTAGATTACGATAATTATTACAAGTCGGACTTTAACCCGGTTTTCAAAGGGCATGGGCTTGGGCTTGACGTGGGGTTTTTATATACCCGCTTAAAGACGTTTACAGATCCCGGCGAAAAAAGACTTTGCGCGAAACCATATGCCGATTATGTTTACAAATTCGGTATTTCTATTATGGATATTGGGGGCATTAGGTTTAAACATCATACGCAAGTTCATCAATTTGATAACCGTACGTCAAACTGGCAGAGGTTTGACACCGTGCAAAGCAGAAGCATCAACAGCACGATGAGAATGCTGAGTGATGTGTTTTACGGTTCCCCCAACGCCTCGCTCACCGACACCACCATGTTTATGAGCCTGCCCACCACCCTCAGCATTCAATTCGACTACCATTTTAAGGGAAACCTTTATCTCGGAGCCTTTTTACAACAGCCATTACGATTCAGGCTGAAATCAGTACGGCAACCGCCAATTTTAGCAGTCATTCCACGGTATGAAACGAGGATATTTGGCGCCAGCCTGCCTATTTCAATATATAACTATAGGAAAATCAGGATTGGGGCATCCCTGCGCTTTTATTCTCTGACAGTTGGCACAGATAAGCTGGGGACATTCCTCGGTATTGGTAACCTCACCGGCATGGATTTTTATTTCTCGATGCGGTTCAACTTAGACAAGGGTAGTTGCATGAGCTACAAAAACGGCGCCTGCTCCAACGCCTTTGGCAGGAAATAAAAACCGGAAAGTTTATAAAAAGAGTAAACTATTAACCTGAGTTCGATATAGTATATATTCCATTTGCTATATCGAACTCAGGTTAATAAATTCAGATATTATCTTTACTTTTTGTAAAAGCACCTGAATTGTTTGTAAAAGTTACTAAAAGCTACTCTGTAACGCACCCTGGGACCTTTTTAACTGAATTGAGATTGGGGTTGAGTTTGAGAGGTTGTCGTTTACAGGACAACGGCTTTCAACGGTTTCCAACCATGTGTTCAATGTATCATCATCTATATCTGCTTCAGGTATAATATTGACCCTTATCTGTTTATACCCGGCACGATCCTGAGTGGGCTGTCCGAAAACCTTTGCAGGATTAAGGTTCCCATCAATATCAATACTCAGTTTGTTTAGTTTGAAGCCTAATTCTTTGGCCACGATATGGCCCATAACATTCAGGCAACCGGCATAGGCTGCGAGTAAAAATTCTACCGGATTGGCAGCCTCATCATTACCCCCCAAGCCCTCCGGCTCATCAATTACAAATTTAAAGTGGCGCGCTTCCGCTACGAACTTTGTGGGAGTTTCATTTGATCCTTTGATTGAAAATATTAAATCTGACATATTTTATTTTTTTGATAGTTTATACTTTAACCCTTTGCTTTTCCGACTTCTGTTGCTCCGGGAACTTCTATTAATTGTCCGCTATTAACATTGAAAATGAAACCGTATATTGAAACTGATTTTGATACCAGTGGATGGTTTCTGATGCGTGTTACATCCTCCAATACACTCTCTTCCTGATTGGTAACAGGCAGCCAGTTAATATACCGGCCCTCGGATGACCCACCATTGTTATTCAGGTTTCTCCAGCCATTCTGATCTATGGTTGCTGTTTCGAGGCTTTCTTTTAGAAGTCCTGTAATAATTTCGTTCGTGAAAGTCTCCATACCACAATCGGTGTGGTGAATTACGAGCCATTCATTGGTGCCCAATAGTTTGTGACTTATTACCAGTGAGCGGATAGCGTCATCACTGGCCCTTCCTCCTGCATTACGGATAACATGGGCATCACCTTCAGCCAATCCTGCATATTTTGCCGGATCAAGTCGGGCATCCATGCAGGTTAATACAGCAATTTTTCTGCCTGGAGGCATCGGCAGGCTTGCTTTTTCTCCAAATCCGGCTACGTAATTCTTGTTAGCAGCCAATACTTCATTCAATAATTTACTCATAACACTCATTATTAAGATTTATAAAAAAGGTAAAAAAAAATCCAAAAAAAAAAGCTCTCCCAAAATGGAAGAGCTTTTACTATATTAATCAGTCGTTAATATCCTTATTCTATCTTCTTCCATATAAAATATCTATTACACATACACATCATTGCGCGTGCCATAACCATTTTATATGTTGAAGAATATTTCATTTATTTGTTTAATTATGAGACAAAAGTAATAATTTATTTTAAATAACCAAATTTATTAATTTCAGACAAGGTAGTTTCCACGAAAAAGCTTAAAATTGCAGAACCATTTGACTGTTCGAGAAAT
>CAYYOW010000110.1:0-6805 GCA_964473395.1 uncultured Lentimicrobiaceae bacterium
TGGCCTCTTATTATGGAAATAAAATCAGGCTGGTGGATACGGCTTTTACCAAAACTCCCGGAAATTTTACCTTTGAAGGGAAAAAGGCGCTGCCTGGCGGTGTTTACATGGCGGTAAGCCCAAAAAAGGTGAAGTTGTTTGAGTTCCTCATTAACAAAAACCAGCATTTCAGCCTTCAGACTGATACGGCAAATATCTCTATGCATTTGAAGGCACTAGGCTCTACTGAAAATGCTGTTTTTTTTAATTATTTACAGCATAGCGATAAGATTTACAAAGAGATTCTGGCGTTGAGAAAAGAGCTTGAAAAGACCAAAAAAGATAGCCCTGCCTACAAACAACTGCAGGAAAACATCGATTCCTTAAGAAAAGAAAATATAGCCAAACGTTCGGAACTTATTCAGTCTCATCCGGGTACTTTTGTAGCGAAGTTGTTTGAAGCCATGGAAGAGGTTCATGTGCCAAAAAATTCTCATCCGGCCAATTCGCTTTACGGATACCATTACATACGACAACATTTTTGGGACCATTTCGATCTGAGCGACCCGCGTTTGCTGCGAAGCCCTGTGTATGACCAAAAATTGAGGGCCTATTTTAAACAACTGATTCCGTTTCAGCCCGATTCGGTTGACCTGGCTATAGACAAAGTGATTGCCATGGCGCGACCCTCTAAGGAATGCGTTAGCTACCTTGTTTGGTATTTTACGGTAGAGTACCAAAACCCGAAATACATGGGCTTTGACAAGGTTTTTGTACATATGGTTGACCAATATTTCTCCAGGGAACCTATTGAACATACCTCTGCATCCATTTTAAAACTACTGAAGGACCGTGCAGACGATATCCGTCCGCTGCTCATTGGAAATCTTGCTCCCGAACTGATTCTGCAGGATACAACCGGAAAATTTGTACCTTTTTATGGTATTCGCAAGAAGTTCACCCTGCTGTTTTTTTGGGATTATAAATGTCATATATGCAAACGGCAGTTGGCCGAATTAGTTCCCATGTATCCGGAATTGGTCAAAAAATACAATTTGGCCGTTTATGCAATTAACATAAATCCTGATTTGAAACAATGGAAAACAGCTGTTAGGAACCGCCGGTTACCTTGGATTAATGTTAACGGTACCCGTTCTTTAAAAGGAGATTTCACCAAACTTTATGATATCCACGGCACACCACAGCTTTTTCTACTCGATAAAGATAAACATATTATCGCTAAGCAATTTTCTGTAAATCAGCTGTTAAAGGTTTTAGGAAATTATTCCGGGAGGCATCCCGAGAAATAATTTCGTGAGCTTATACAATCTATGGCTACGAATTTCCGTTATTTTTTTACTTTTATAGCCCGATAACGTAAAAGCCCTGCGGATGAAAAAATTTACTCTTTTATTTTTCTTTACTATTTTATACTCTTGGGTTTGGGGACAGTGTAGCACTACGGCTAATTTTACTTATACCTATACAGCTTGCAGTACCATCCAGTTTACAGATGCCTCCACTGCTTCTGCTAATTATAATTTGGTCCAGTGGCAATGGAATTTTGGGGTTGGGGATACTGCTACAGGACAAATAGTTACACATACTTTTACTCCGGGTGATACGGTTCAGGTACAACTGGTTGTTACAGCTGACTCATCTGGGGTAACTTGTACCAATACGGTAGTAAAACAGATAGTGATTCATGCGCTACCCACGGTTTATGCGGGGAGTAATCATAATCCATCTTGTGTGGTGGTTGCCGCCAATTTTTTCGGACATTCGGGGATGGAGCCTTATATAAAAAGCTGGCAGTGGGATTTTGGGGATGGAACTTTTGATACCTTGCAGAATCCGGTACACTTGTATCCGGATACTGGTTCTTATAAAGTTATTTTACATGTGATAGACAGTAATGGCTGTGCTAATAATTCTACGCCTTATATCCAAAAAGTAAATCCATTGTCGGCGATAAATTTTACTTGGAATGTTGATCCTGCCGCTGTTGTTGATAACTTGCAGTTTACATCCACTGTTGACACCACATATGGAAGCGTAACTTCCTGGCATTGGGATTTTGGTGATGGTGATACCTCCAACATCCAAAATCCGACCCACCAATATAGTGCTGTTGGTCAGTATTCCGTAACACTTTCCATTGTCGTTGACGGATTTTGCCCCAACTCACTGACAAAAACAGTGACTATAGATCCATTGCCGGCTCCTAATTTCACTGTATCGCCGGTTTGTCTGAACGATACTACTTTTTTTACGGATTTATCCACTACACCGGTGGGTACCATTCAGACCTGGAAATGGTACTTCGGTGATGGAGACAGTTTGATCATAAACCGTCCTGAGAATCCGAATGTGAAACATATTTATGGTACGCAAACAGTTTATCTGGTAACGTTATTAACCATTAACTCAAGTGGCTATGAGCGTAGTTTCACAAATGAAATTACTGTTGTCCCTAAACCGCTGGCCGATTTTACTTTTAATGACACATGCTATACGCTACCCACTTCCTTTTTTGACCAGTCATCTTTGAAGGGTGGCTCGGCTATCTCATCCTGGAATTGGAATTTTGGAGATACACTTTCAGGAGCAGCGGACTCTTCCCTCTTGCAAAACCCAACTCATGTCATCAGTGTTCCGGGTACATATCCCGTTCGGTTGATTATTGAAAATGCTGATGGTTGTAAGGATACTACTGCCAGGAGTGTGGTGATGGATTCTCTTCCCGTGGTAGAATTTACCATGCCACAAGATTCAATTTGTTTAAATCAAAAGACTCCCTTTCATGGTATTGGGAAAGATATTACATCCTGGCATTGGGACTTTGGAAACGGGGATACTTCGGCCTATCAGGACCCGGTTTATCAATATCCTTCGCCCGGGCTTTATACGGTAACGCTAACAGTTAAAGATCTTAAGGGTTGCTCCAGCTCCATCTCACATAAAATTTTTATCAAAACCATACCGCAACCTGACTTTACATTTACAATTTTTTGTAATGGTGATACAACCTGTTTTATGGATCAGTCTTCAATTTCCACAGGGTATATTAAGCAGTGGAACTGGAGCTTTGGCGATGGTAGTACAGACACGATTCAGAATCCAACACATTTATATCAGCCAGTTGGTCAGTATATTGCAACGCTCTCTATAATATCGGACAAGTCTTGTACCAATTCTGTGTCTAAGATTATTATTTTCGATTCCCTTCCTTTACCAAATTTTTCTGTTTCACCGGCCTGTTTGAATGATACTACATTTTTTACAGATTTGACGACTACTCCTGTTGGGATAATTCAGACCTGGAAATGGTATTTTGGTGATGGAGACAGTTTGATTGTGAATAGTCCTGATAATCCTAATGTAAAGCATATTTATGGAGCCGAAACAAGTTACAATGTTACTTTGCTGACCATTAGCACTTTTGGATTCGAACGCAGTATCACAAAGCAGATTACCGTTAACCGTAAACCACTGGCTGCTTTTACTTTTAATGATACCTGTTATACCCGACCTGTTTCTTTTACGGATTTATCTGACAGTACTGGTGGTACGGCATTGTCATCCTGGAACTGGAATTTTGGTGACCTCGTTTCGGGGGTTGCAGACACCTCCTCCTTGCAAAATCCAACACATATTATGAGCAGTGTCGATACTTTCAATGTTCGGTTAATTGTTACAAATGCTGCCGGATGCCAGGATACATCAATAAGAAGTATTGTCGTTGATTCGCTTCTTACGGTAGATTTCTCCATGCAAAAAGACTCGGTGTGTTTTGGTCAGCCTGTATTTTTTACTGCATCTTATACGCCTTACACTGATTCCATCGCCTCCTATACCTGGAATTTTAATGATGGAAGTACGCCAACAACCACTTATCATGATACGATAAGTCATCTTTTTCCTCATCCCGGAGTTTATAATGTTGAACTGAGTGCTGCAGACACCAACGGATGTTCTAATACTGTTGTGTATCAGGCTGTTGTAGATTCGCTGCCCGTTCCCAGCTTTACTTATGTAACGCCGGATTGTGACCAGCCAACTTATTTTACGGACTTATCCCGGGGAGCCGGCAATTTTATCAGTACATGGCAATGGGACTTTGGGGATGCTTCGTCAGGGGCTGCTAATTATTCCGGGTTGCCTAATCCCAGTCATTTATATATATCCAATGACAGCCTGTATCAGGTTAAGTTAATTATATCCAATTTTAATGGTTGTGTTGATTCTATAACCAAACCAGTGAATAGAAATTCTTGTTTGTCAGTTCTTTACACTGTCAGTACTGGTACGGGATGTGCAAATAACACAATCTATTTTATTGACCGTGGTCTGTTGTCTGCTACAAGTGGAAATATTACACAATGGGAATGGAATTTTGGAGATGGTAACCGGAAAACTTACAAGACGTTTACCGATTCCGTTGCTCATGTATTTAAGACGAAGGGTAGCTATTTGGTGACGCTGACTGTTACTGCCGACGTGAATGGCAGACCTTTCACCAGAAAGTACGATTCAACCATTGTTATTGCTCTTCCACCCAGCGCAAACTTTACAGTGAGTAATGCATGTTCTGCTCAGACCGTATATTTCACAGACTCTACAGAAACTTTTGGCTCTAACTTAACGCGGTGGCAGTGGAGTTTTGATGATCCCGGTTCTTCGCAGAATTCCTCTTCACTCCAAAATCCGGAACACCGATTTGTAACAGTGGCAAATTATCTTGTCCGATTAGTGGTAAGGGACGATAACAACTGTCGTGATACGGTAACGAGGCAGGTGGCAGTTCATCCTACTCCTCAGGCATCTTTTGGTGTGAATTACAATTACAATGGCGTGACAGGACAAATATTGATGAATAATACTACTGTGGGTGCCGTCAGCTATTTTTGGGATTTTGGCGATGGGAACTCATCAACCGAAGAAAATCCAATTTACCGATATACGTCGGTAGATATCTTTCATATCATGTTGATAGCTACCAGTCAAGACCAGTGTTCGGATACGGCAACTACCGTTTATAATCTTACATCAGGACTCTATGTCCCCAATTCTTTTGTCCCGGGGAGTGATGTTCCGGGGATTAATATTTTTAAACCCAAAGGGGTCCATTTGAAAAAGTATCGTATTGAAATTTTTAGTACGTGGGGAACATTGCTATGGAAAAGTAGCAAGTTGTCTGCTAATGGTGAGCCTGTTGAAGGATGGGACGGAACTTATAAAGGGAGACCTGTGCCGGCAGGAAATTATGTTTGGCGTATAAAGGCAAAATTTCTGGACAATACATACTGGCAGGGATCCGACAGCGGAGATGGAAATGTTAAACCTTACGGAATAGTTACATTGATTCGCTAAGCTTTTTAAAAAGAGAACTTAATCGTTATGGTGAAAACCTCAAATATACGGACTTTACTTGTTTTTACTCTGCTTTCGGTGTTTGCCGTTACACAGGCTCAGGATGTGAACTTTTCTCAATATTTCAATAATCCTACCTATTATAACCCTGCTTATGTGGGTTTGAGTACGGGATTTAAAGCTCGCCTTAACATGCGAAAACAATGGACGGGCCTTTCGGGGGATTTTCATTCTTATTCTTTTAGTGCCGACATAGCCGACAGGAATATTCCCGGAGCTGGGGGAATAGGATTTATTGCTACTTCTATTGTGGAAGGAACAGGAAAGATTAAAACGACAGAAATAGGACTGATTCCTTCTGTCCGAATTCATGTGAACCGTTATTCTATTGTGCAATTTGGGGTATTGGTATCAGTTATGTCACGCCAGGTTGACTGGAAAAACTTGGTTTTTTCCGATCAGCTGGATCCTATTCTGGGAAATACCGGCCCCAGCAGTTTTACCAAGCCGAGTGACCAAAGACCGGTTATCTTTCCCGACTTTTCTATTGGTGGCATATATCAGTTAAAGCTCAGCCACGTGATAGGTACTTTCGGCATGGCTGTTCATCACATAACACAACCGAATCAGTCCTTTCTGCAGGATGTTGCCCCGTTACCGAGAAAATGGGTGGCACACATGGATTTTATCATTGATTTCCAACGTAATCGCGGCTACTACAACCGGGCACGGGATATAAAACTAAACCCCGGAATTTTGTTTGAATCCCAGTCTAATCTGAATATATTTTCTATTGGTGTTAATGCTTATATATCAAATGTTTATTTTGGTGCGTGGTATCACAACGAGGTTCTTGAACGAGCCAGTTTTGCCAACATAATATGGATGGCCGGAATAAACATTCCTTTTAATGATAATAGCCGAATAAAGGTAATGTATTCGTTTGATATGAGTGTTTCTCAGAATACAAATTTTACAGGGCCTTCGCATGAGGTTAGCCTGATTCTAGAACTGGATAACGCCCGCTTAATAAATCCCAATAGGTTGAGATACAATAGACGTTCGCGGAGTTCGTTGGAATGTTCTCCGTTTTAATAATGCTTTTCAGGAAAAACTGTGAGAATTTCGGCTTTGTGGGACATACCAGATTCGAACCAGCGACCTCCGCCCTGTCAAGGCGATGCTCCCCGCCTGCCTTAGTGGGGCGTACTGGAATCGAACCAGTGACCTCTTGCCTGTCAAGCAAGCGCTCTAAACCAACTGAGCTAACGTCCCTTTGGAATAAAAAGTGGTGGGACATATTGGATTCGAACCAATGACCCCTGCTCTGTGAAAGCAATGCTCTAAACCAACTGAGCTAATATCCCGCTTTTTATTAAAAAATAATACCCAAACTTCTCTTCCGTTTTGGGTCTGCAAAAGTAAAAAAATCTTTAATAAAAAATTCTCTGTT
>CAYYOW010000111.1:0-6710 GCA_964473395.1 uncultured Lentimicrobiaceae bacterium
CCTGAAAACAGGGTCGAATATTTTGTTTCATATTATGACTATTACCAGCCGGAAGCCTATTTGCCGGCAAGCAATACCTATATCGAAAAAGACCTTTCCATCAATGAGGAAATAGAGAAATTGCGGCTGAGTACTACGTCAGCACTGCTTTCGGGCAGGCGTGATGTGATTGTGGTGAGTTCGGTTTCCTGCATTTATGGTATTGGAAATCCGGAAGATTTTACCAGCAATGTGGTAGTACTGCAAAAGGGTCAGGCGCTGAGCCGCCAGAAGTTGCTGAACGATTTGGTGAATGCACTCTATTCGCGTACTCAGACCGAACTTAACCGCGGAAATTTCAGAGTGAAAGGTGACACGGTAGATGTGTATCCTGCCTATGCCGATGATGCTTTTCGCATTATTTTCTGGGGCAACGAAATTGAAGCACTGGAGTCCATCGATCCCCTTTCCGGGAAACGAATTAACAGCATGGATACCATCACCATCTATCCGGCTAATATTTTTGTAACCACCAAAGACAAAATGAGTTCTGCTATTGCCGAGATTCAAATGGATATGCAAAAGCAGGTGGATTATTATCAGGAAATAGGAAAATATCAAGAGGCAAAACGGCTGGCAGACAGGGTGAGCTATGATGTGGAAATGCTGCGTGAGTTGGGTTATTGTTCCGGTATTGAGAATTATTCCCGCTACTTCGATGGACGCAGTTCCGGATCACGTCCTTTTTGTCTGCTCGACTATTTTCCTGATGATTACATTACCATTATCGACGAAAGTCATGTTACCATTCCGCAGGTCAGAGCTATGTATGGTGGCGACCGCTCGCGTAAGCAAAATCTGGTAGAGTACGGCTTTCGCCTTCCCTCGGCCATGGATAACCGCCCGCTGAAATTTGATGAGTTTGAGCAGCTTTCCGGACAAATTATTTATGCCAGCGCCACTCCGGCCGATTATGAGTTGCAAAAGGCGGATGGGGTGGTTGTGGAGCAGATTATCCGGCCTACGGGCCTGTTGGAGCCGAAGATTGAAGTACGTCCAAGCCTGAATCAGATTGATGATTTGTTGGATGAGGTTGACCGGACAATAAAAGCCGGGCATCGGGTTTTAGTCACCACGCTTACCAAAAGGATGGCCGAAGAACTAACCAAATATCTCATGGATCTGAACATAAAATCCCGCTATATTCACTCGGATGTGGATACACTGGATCGTATTGAAATTATGCGTGATTTGCGGCTCGGAAATATTGATGTGCTGGTAGGGGTGAACCTTTTGCGCGAAGGACTGGATTTACCGGAAGTATCGTTGGTGGCTATTTTGGATGCCGACAAAGAGGGCTTCCTGCGGTCAGAACGCTCACTGACACAAACATCTGGCCGTGCAGCCCGGAACTTAGACAGCAAAGTGATTTTTTATGCTGATAAAATGACCGGCTCCATGCAACGAACAATCGAGGAGACCGACCGGAAACGCGAAAAGCAAATGGCTTATAATATCAAATACAACATTACCCCCCGGCAGATTTTCAAGTCCACAGATGCCATTATGGGACAAACAATCGTGGCCGGTTCAAGAAGAGAAAATGAGAAAGTATATGTGGAAAAAGAAGCCGGTATTGCCGCAGACCCTGTGGTGCAATACATGAGTCGGCAGGCCATTCAGGAAGCTGTCGAAAAGACAAAAAAAGAGATGCAGAAAGCTGCCAAAGCATTAGACTTTATCGAAGCTGCCCGTCTGCGTGACGAAATGAAAGGGCTGGAGAAACTTTTTGACAACAAAGAATGATGAAAGACAAAAACCGAATGAAGATCTTTTCTCTATTTGCACTAATCTAAAATTATGAAACACGATATCATTCCCACAAGCAGAAAAGCGCTGCAAATAAACATAGATACGGACTTCTATGGGACTTTTGCCGAGATTGGCGGAGGACAAGAGGTGGCACGGCAGTTTTTTATGTCGGGAGGTGCTTCGGGAACCATTGCCAAAACTATTTCTGCTTACGACAAGCGCTTTAGTGATGCCAATTACAATGACAACAAGGAAGGGCGGCACGTTTCGGAAGACAGGCTCAGGAAGATGTTGAGCCACGAGTACCATGAAGTGGTGAAGTTGTTGGCGGAAAACAGACCTGAGAGTAGCTTCTTTGCTTTTGCTGACACGGTAGAAGTGCTGAATTACACCAAAATAAATTATGCCCATGGCTGGATGGGTGTGAAGTTCCAATTACATTCCGGTGCCAAATCCAATACTGTTACGCTGCATGTCAAACTTTTGGAAAATGATGGCTTGTTGCAGCAGGCAACTCTGGGAATACTGGGTGTCAACCTGTTGTATGCTTGTAAAAATTTCCACAATGACCCTTCGCGGTTTCTGATTTCGCTTATGGATAACCTATCTCCGGACAGGTTCCGCATCACTGCCCTCCGTATGTCAGGCCCTGATTTGGATTATGTGGATAACCGGCTATTGGCTGTACAGTTGGTGAAAAACGGTATGGCGCACGCCATGATGTTCGATAAGCACGGTAATGTTCAGCAACCCTCGGATATGCTTTACAAGAAGAATGTACTGGCTTTTCGCGGTGGCTTTCGACCCATAACTTACGTTGCCAGAGATATTTTGCGGAAAAGTATGGAACTCTTTCAAAAGGATGAAGATTACGAGTTGGAAAACACACTCTCCTTTTGCGAAATATCGCTGAACAACTTACTCTCAAAAGGAGAGGTGGACGATCGTGATTTTCTGGAACGTGTCAACATGCTGAATGATATTGGCCAAAATGTGATGATCTCAGATTTTAAGGAATACTATAAACTGGTGGATTTTTTCTCCCAGTTTAGCATTAAAAACCTGCGTATAGTAATAGGCGTTCCAACACTGGAAAAAGTGATGGACAAACGTTATTATGAGAATCTGAAAGGTGGATTTTTGCAGGCTATGGGGCTACTCTTCCCGGAAAACATGAAACTTTATATCTATCCCACACTTAAGATAGAGGGAAAGCAAAAGAGGATGGTTAACTCAAAAACCATTGCCATTACTGAAGATATCAGGCTAATCTATGATTACCTGATACAAAACCGACGTATCCTTGACCTGAAAAGTGAACTGTCGGAACATATGTTTGTAAAGTCACGGGAAGTATTAAAGATGATTCAGGAGGGAAATACCGAATGGGAACAGTATGTGCCCATGATCGTGGCAAAGACCATCAAGGAAAAGAAATTATTTTTGAAATAGCTGCTCAAAAACTTTTGAAAATCCGTGCCTGGGAAACGCCCGGAGCTTTCACGTCAATATCTAAAAAATAGCCAAAAGGGGTCTGCACACATTCGTAACCTACATTTTTCATGCGGTCTTCGGCTTTGTCAAAAAGCTCTTTGGTGAAATGCGGTTCGGCTTTACTCTCCGACAAATGGGCGAAAGAGTGAAGGACAACCTTACGTGTTTCGTTTTTCTTAGCCCCCCATTTTAGATTCTTTACAAGCTTGGTTTCCACTGATTTCATATTCTCTTCATCGGCTTCTTCAGTTTGGATAAAAGCTACAAGGCTCTCCTCAAACACAGCCCCTTCATTTATTTCGGGAAACTCTTCCAGAGTTTTACTAACAGGTTTGTAAGCAAAACGTTCACAATAAATCATCAATAACTTCATGGGTGCAATTTTTTACAAAGATAGAAACTTCGGAGTAAATTCTCTTTCAAAAGCAGCACAACCATTGTAAATATCAGTCAGATCTTAGCCAGGAACCTCTGATCTTCTCGTAGCAATATAAAACAATGCGTGTCTCTGTATTTTTCTATTTTTGCACGGGAACAAGAAAAATCAGTTCTATGAAAGAAACGACAGATGTCACTTTTTTGTCGCAGCAGAAAGCCGAAATTACAGAGCATTTTGTGTATGCCCGGCTGGCAAAGTTGTCAGAAGACGAAAAGAATAAAACGCTATTAATGAATATCTCCAGTGATGAGTTACGCCATTATCATACCTGGAAGAATATTACAGGTAAGGAGCTTAAGCCCAGCCGGTTGAAGGTATATTGGTATGTGTTGTTAGCACGCCTTTTAGGGCTGAGCTTCGCACTGAAACTCATGGAAAGTGGCGAAGTACATGCACAGGAATTTTATGAAAAAGCATCCAAAAAGTATCCGGAGGTAAGTAAGATAGCGCAGGATGAGGAAGCTCACGAAAAGGAACTTCTCGGTATTTTGAACGATAAACGGCTTTCCTACGTGGGCGCCATCGTGCTGGGACTGAACGACGCACTGGTGGAACTTACCGGCACACTGGTGGGGCTGAGTTTTGCATTCAGCGATAACATGGTGATTGGTATTACCGGTCTGATCATGGGCATTGCCGCAGCTTTGTCCATGGCTTCGTCCGGTTACCTCGCCTCGCAGGAAGAGGAGGAAAAAGAGGACGTCAATCCGATTACAGCGGCCATATACACGGGTGTGGCCTACCTGATAACGGTGCTGCTACTTGTCTTTCCCTATTTTCTGTTTTCCAGCACCAAAATCGCCATGGTCGTTATGCTGGGCATGACCCTGCTCATCATTGCCACTTACAATTATTACATTTCGGTGGCCAAAGAGGTCAATTTCAGAAAGCGGTTTTTAACCATGGCATTGATTTCTCTGGGCGTAGCAGCCGTCTCCTTCGGTATTGGATTCTTGGCCAAAACATGGCTGGGTGTTTCCATTTAAGTTGCTGGCCACGAATGTTTTCAAAGCGCCTACTTGTAAAGGTTTAATCCCTGCTAAACCGTCCTGAGAGCTGTTTCTATATCGTTTATCAGGTCATCAGCATCCTCCACGCCAACGGATATTCTTATCAGCGTATCGGTAATACCCAGTTTAATTCTGTCCTCCTGCGGTACCGAAGCATGTGTCATCAAGGCAGGTAATTCGATTAAAGATTCAACACCGCCAAGGCTTTCCGCCAGAGAAAAATAGTGCAGACTTTTGATGAAGTCCTCGGTACTGGCCAGGTCACCACTCAGCTCGGCGGTAATCATTCCGCCAAAACCGCTCATCTGTCTTTTTGCCAGGGAAAACTGCGGGTGTGAGGCCAATCCGGGATATATAACTCTTTTTACGCGGGGATGCCGCTCCAGGAATTCGGCTATGAGCTGGGCATTTTCAGCATGTCTCTTCATTCGCATACTCAAAGTTTTGATACCTCTCAGAACAATGTAACTATCAAAAGGAGAAAGGATAGCCCCAACCGAGTTTTGAATAAATTGAATTTTTTCAAATAAGTCTTTATCATTAAGCATCACGGCACCCCCTATAGAGTCGCTGTGTCCATTGATATATTTTGACGTACTGTGGAGTACAATGTCGGCTCCTAATTCAAGTGGGTTTTGGAAAAACGGGCTCATAAACGTATTGTCAACGACAACTACAATTCCGTTTTGTTTTGCAATGGTCGCTATTTCTGCAATATCTGACAGTTTTAACAAAGGATTTGTCGGACTTTCCACCCAGATTAACTTTGTCTTTTCAGTAATTGCACTTTCTATCTCCACCGGCAAGGAAGTATCCACAAAACTGAAGTTTATCCCGTAGTTTGCAGCAAATACCTTTCTGAACAAACGTTGGGTACCGCCATATAGATCATCGGTTGCAATAACATGGTCGCCGGTTTTCAGGAGTGCCATCAGGACACTTGTTTCGGCAGCCAGCCCTGAAGCAAAAGCCAGCCCGAATTGTGCTTTCTCAATGGCAGCCAGCTTTTGTTCCAAAGTTCTTCTGGTAGGATTTGACGAACGTGAATATTCGAGTCCTGCCGTGGGTGTTTCTACTTCCTCGCGGGCAAATGTTGTTGATAAGTGTAAAGGGGCGATGACATCACCGCTGGCACCTTCGCGGAAATCCGGCTTCTCACCGGTGTGTATGCTTCTTGTTGAAAATTTCATGATATAAATGTTATAAATGATTGTTTCAGTAAATCAGACATGCATTAACGGAGTGGTATAAACATTGTCCAGCAAACCTTTCTCCGTCATCCAGTCATCGTTGTACAATGTACTTAAATAGTTTCTGCCGGAGTCGGGAAGCAAAACCACTACCACATCCTCCCGCGACAGGTTACGGGCATATTGCAAGCTTGCATAAACCGCGGCGCCGGCAGAAGACCCGGAGAAAATACCTTCTTTTTTTACCAGCTCCCGGGCTGTGGCAAAGGCATCCTTATCAGAAACGGTGATGATGTCGTCAATTTCCTTAAAGTTCACAATGGGAGGAATGAAATCTTCGCCGATACCTTCAATTAAATAGGAATGGATTTCCGTTTCCCTGTGTTTAAAATAATCTTCATACAAAGAGCCTTCGGTATCGACACCGATTACTTTAATGTCCGGATTTTTCTCTTTCAGGTATTTTGCTACACCCGAAATGGTGCCTCCGGTTCCAATACCGGCGATAAAATGTGTTATTTTCCCATCGGTATCTTCCCAAATCTCCGGTCCGGTGGTTCGATAATGAGCAGCCGGATTATTTTTGTTGAAATACTGGTTGGGAGAAAATGAATTGGGAGTTTCTTTCAGTAACTTTTCAGCTACTTTGTAATAACTTTCGGGGTCATCAGCATCGACCTCGGTGGGGGTTCTGATTACTTCGGCTCCATAGGCTACAAGCACATCCTCCTTTTCTTTACTCATTTTATCGGGCATTGTAAAGATAAGCTTATACCCACGCATAAT
>CAYYOW010000112.1:0-6657 GCA_964473395.1 uncultured Lentimicrobiaceae bacterium
AATATGCCGACTATCCGGTCTCCATCGTCAACCCCGTTGCCATGATTGAATCGGCTTGTATGATGCTTGATTTTATCGGAGAAAACACCATCGCTGCCAAAATCCGTAAAGCAGTATCCGAAGTGATTGCCGAAGGTAAAATCCGCACTTACGATATGATGAAAATGCGCGGCAGTGCTGATGTGGTGGAAAAAGGTGCCGCCTCCACAGACCAAATGGCTGATGCCATTATTGCAAAATTGTAACTAATCAATTGAAACGAAGTGGCTGTTTAAAAAGCCAAAAAGAATTAATGTAATAACATTATAAATCAAAACGTCATTGCGAGGAAATAAGGGGGGGAAAGTGTGCAGGCTGACCACGCCTGAGTCGTGGCACGGCGAAGCAATCTCTCTGGTTATGAAATACGTATTACAAACAGATTGCTTCTTCTCCAGCATGAGGTGGGGTCATCGCAATGACGAAACATGTTGTGCTTTTTGGACAGTTTCTTCGTTCTTTTTTAATTCATCTGACTATGAACAAAGAAGTATTAAACCTCTGGCCTGAACTAAACTGGATAAAAGACGAAAACCTGCGTGAAAAAACCGCCAAAACATGGGAGTTGGCGCTGGAAAGAAGCGTGCTCACTGATGATGACCTGAACCGCATTCCCTTTACGTTGCTGGCAGGCCCTGACCTGAAAGTTACTTTTATGGATCACAAACGTGCCGTGGTACACATTGCCCGCGATGCCGGCGAAAAGATCAACACCATGTTCAACGGGGAGCTAACGGCAAACATGGATGTGCTCATTGCCGGTGCTATTCTTGTAGATGTGGGAAAACTACTTGAGTATGAGTTAGACAAAAACGGGAAAGCCGTTCAGGGCAATTATGGCAAATACTTGCGGCATCCTTTTTCGGGTGTAAGCCTGGCCGAAGAGGCTGGTGTGCCGCCCGAAGTGTGCCACATCATTGCCACCCACGCCGGCGAAGGCGACATGGTGAAACGCACCACCGAAGCTTACATTGTCCACCATGTTGATTTCATGACGTTTCTGCCGTTTAAAGAGCGGTTGGAGATGTAGCGGTTATCCCCTAAAAGAGCGTTTGCCTCTGATGATACCCTTCAAATATTTTTATTCACCACCAGCGCGAAAAAATCGTGGTCTATGGGCAGGTAGCCCTGCTCGTAACAGAAATAATAAATTTTCCCTTCTTTGTTTTTAAAGACATGGGTGAAATATTTGAATTCGAAACCTTTTGCAAGTAAAGTCTGTTTTTTAACCTTGGCTTTGCCGTGTGGATTCAGCGCTTTCAATATATGCCGGTTTTTGCGAAGCCGATGATTTATGTTGCGCATGTATGCCGTTTCATCTTTGTTTAATCGGTTGTTGTATGTGTTTCGGCATTGGTCGGAGCAGAATTTCTGATCAATTCTTCCCAGTAATTTTGCCCCGCACTCCAGACAATGACGTTCCATAATGGTTGATTTTCTCCAAAAATAAGAAATTCTCAGAAAACCATCAACTGCTCTGCCACCACACGGTTATCAAAAAAGGTAGGAATGAGAATAATCTTCTTCCCGGGAATAAATCCCAAATCGGCCGCATTGATTTTTTGTTTGGTGGTATTACTCAATATTACAGGAGCTTTGTCAGTGGAAATAAGCTGAATTTTTCCTGCCCAGTCCGACAGAATGAATCTTCCGTTTCCCAATGGGATAAGACCGTCAATACCTCCGGTAACATGCGCTACAATCCGGATTTTTCCTGTTTTGGGATTGGCTTCCAGCAGATGGCCATTGGCGCCAATGAACAATTTTCCCTGGCTCATTGCCAGCCCGTTGGCACCTTTCAGCAATGGATCGGTACTCCACAAATGTGCTTTTCCCGCTTTCACAACAAAAACAGCGCTCAAATCCGTATCGGTAACATAGATTTCTCCTTCCGGACCAACCACCACGTCATTCAGAAACTTAGCGCCGGGAAAGTCAATAAACCGGATAACATTTCCATTATTCAGGTCAATTTCTGCCAGCCGGTCAATGTCCGAAACAAACAGATCATCTCCTTTGATGGCCATACCTTTTGGCGCGTTCAGCCCGGTAGCCCATTGCAACTTAACAATATCACCTTTTTCATTCAGCAATGAAATAAAACCGTTTCCATCTTTTGCCGAAGGCTTACCGTTAATGTTGGAAACATAAATCATATTATTTTTTGCCCGGTAATATACTGACTCCGGAACTTTAAGAACCATTTTCGTTTCCCAGACAAGCTTTGGGGGCTTTGAAAATAGGGGCAAAGCGAACAGTACTCCTGCCAACATTAAAAGAACTGACTTTTTCATGACAATAAAGATTATGAATACACAGCACCGTTTTAATTGCTAAAATAAGAAAAAATCAAAATTATCATTTTGGGAGGCCGGAGTAGCTTTTTGAAAAGGGAAGGCGATGGACCGGATAATGAGGTTTTCATGTTTTTCTATGAGACGGAACGAACTAAAGTCGTCGGCTGAATAAAAAGGAAGAAAGCAAAGCGCCATAAGGAGCTAAGAAACTGAAAATGACTTTTCTGAGAGCTGATTTAATTTTACTTTTTTTTGGTTTTTAACTTTATTTAATGTGGTTTTTCGTGCTTATTTAAAATTATTCTTAACTTTGCAACAAAGAAATTATTAATTTAAAAAATATAAAATTATGTCAGTATTAGTTGGAAAAAAAGCCCCTTTATTTGAGGCCACTGCCGTAGTAAACGGTGGTGAATTTGTTGAAAAATTTTCACTTGAGCAGTATATTGGAAAAAAACACGTGGTCTTTTTCTTCTATCCTCTTGATTTTACTTTCGTATGTCCTACGGAAATCCTGGCTTTTCAGGAAAAGATAGAAGAATTTGAGAAAAGAAACGTAGCTGTTGTAGGCTGCTCCATCGATTCGCCTTTCTCTCACTGGGCATGGTTGAATACCGACAAAAACAATGGTGGTATCAAAGGTGTTAAGTTTCCTTTGGTTGCTGACCTTTCCAAAACCATTGCCGAAAATTACGATGTGCTGGCCGGTGAGTACGATTATAACGAAGAAGGTGAAATGGAATTTCACGGCGAAGCTGTTGCATACCGCGGACTGTTTCTGATTGACAAGCAAGGTGTTGTCCGCCATCAGGTAGTCAACGACCTGCCACTGGGACGCAGTATTGATGAAGCTTTACGTATGGTGGATGCTTTGCAGTTTTTTGAAGAAAACGGGGAGGTTTGTCCGGCCAACTGGAAACCAGGCGACGAAGCTATGGAAGCTACGCACGAAGGTGTTGCCCAGTATTTGAGCCATCACTAAATTCTTCTAAACCTTGTAAAAGGTATTGATGAAAAGGGTTGTCTGCCGTGGGGCGGGTAACCTTTTTTGTTTTCATCGGTGATTGTTTTACGCACAACAGTGCCAAGCCAGGCAATTGCTTTTTCCCTACCTTTGCCTCCCATGAATTTTCAGAAACCAAAACCGGGTCCTTTGCTGGCAACCATTGATTCGCCTGACGATTTAAAAAAGCTGACAGAAGAGCAACTGCCTTTGCTGGCAAAAGAATTGCGTGATTTCATCCTCGATGTGGTTTCGGTACATCCCGGGCATCTGGGATCAAGTCTGGGTGTGGTGGAGCTTTCCATTGCGCTGCATTATATCTTCAATACACCTTATGATCGCCTGATTTGGGATGTAGGGCATCAGGCTTATGCACACAAAATCCTCACCGGCCGCCGCGATGTTTTTCATACCAACAGGCAGTTTAAAGGCATCAGCGGTTTCCCGTCGCGCAGCGAGAGCGAATATGACACTTTTGGAACAGGACACGCTTCCACTTCTATTTCGGCAGCCCTTGGAATGGCTGTCGCTTCAGAACTTAACGGCGAAAAAAATCGCAGCCACATTGCCGTCATTGGCGATGGTGCCATGACAGGTGGCATGGCCATTGAAGGATTAAACAACGCAGGGGTCTCTCATGCCAACCTGTTGATTATCCTGAATGATAACAACATCGCCATAGACAAAAATACAGGGGTGATAAAAGAAGCCTTTTTGCGGAGCAGCAATCTTTTTGAAGCTTTTCATTTCAGCTACTTCGGTCCTGTTGACGGAAACGACATCCCGCAACTTCTCTCAGCCTTGTGGGAGATAAAAAAAATTGAAGGTCCCAAGCTACTACACATCACCACTACCAAAGGCAAAGGGTTTGAAGAAGCTGAGAAAAAGCAAACGCTTTTCCATGCTCCGGGTCGTTTTGACCGGAAAACAGGGGCACTTGTTGCAGAAGACCCGGAAAATCGTATTACTTATCAGGAAGTGTATGGCCGCACGCTTCTGGAGTTGGCGCAAAAAGATGAAAAAATTGTCGCCATAACGCCTGCCATGCCTTCGGGTTCAGCGCTGGGATTTATGATGAAAGTATTCCCTGAAAGGGTTTTCGACGTGGGCATTGCCGAACAACATGCCGTAACTTTTTCGGCAGGATTGGCAGCCGCCGGCTACACACCGTTTTGTACTGTTTATTCTACTTTTCTGCAACGTGCTTATGACCAGGTAATTCATGATGTGGCACTACAAAAGCTACCGGTGATTTTCGGTATTGACCGTGCCGGTTTGGTAGGTGCTGACGGCGCCACCCATCATGGGGTTTTCGATATGGCTTTTCTCAACAGCATTCCCAATATGGTGGTGGCTGCTCCCATGAATGAGGTTGACTTGCGACAAATGATGTTTACCGCTTCGCAATACAGGCAAGGGCCTTTTGCCCTTCGCTATCCGCGCGGTTACGGATTTATGAAGGCCTCCGAGTGGCAGCAGCCTTTTGGAATCATGGAAATCGGGAAAGGAAAACAAATCAAAGCAGGCGATACCGTGGCCATTATCAGCTTGGGACAACCAGGAAATTTTGCACTGGAGGCTTCTCGTCAACTGGAAGTAGAAAATATTCATCCTGCTGTTTTCGACCTGCGCTTTTTAAAACCATGGGATGAGACCTTGCTGCATAAAATTTTTCGGCAGTTCAAATACATCCTGACCATCGAAGACGGTATCATCCGCGGTGGCATGGGAAGCAGTCTGGCTGCTTACGCCTCGCTTCATAACTATTCCAACAAAATGGTAAACCTCGGTATCCCCGATCGTTTTATTGAACACGGTAGCAAATCGGATCTTTACCGGCTTTGCGGTATGGATGTGAATAGTATTAAAAGCGCCGTGAAAAAATTACTCCGGTAAGCGCAGGCAGTAAATACATCGTTTAGTATTCAGGCAACTTTTTTCTTTATTTTTGTTTCGTTATAATACTTTAAAAGACAACACCATGAACAATCTGGACAACCTCGGCTCACATGCTTCTGAGTTAATTAAAATGCTATCAGGCTATGCCACACAATACGGCTTAAGGCTTCTTGGCGCTGTTGTGGTACTGGTTATCGGCCTGTGGATTATTAAAATTCTGGTAAGAAGCAGCCAACGAATTATGATGAAAAGCAAAATTGATGCTTCGTTGAGTTCTTTTCTGAAAAGTATGATTGATATTCTGCTCAAAGTAATGCTGATTATCAGCGTTATGGGCATGATGGGTATTCAAATGACCTCTTTCATTGCACTACTTGGTGCAGCAGGTCTGGCGGTTGGCATGGCGCTGTCAGGAACTCTTCAGAACTTTGCCGGAGGGATGATGATTCTTGTTTTCAAACCCTTCAAAGTAGGAGATTATATCAACGCACAAGGTCATTCGGGATCGGTGAAAGAGATTCAGATTTTTGTTACCGTACTTACCACTCCGGACAACAAAACCATCATCATTCCCAACGGGCCTTTGTCCAATGGCTCTCTGACAAATTACAGCTCACAATCCAGGCGCCGGGTAGACTGGAGTTTTGGCATTGCTTACGGGGATAACTATGATACAGCAAAGAAGATGCTTCTCGACATGATGAAGGAAGACAAACGTATTTTCTCCAATCCGGAGCCTTTTGTTGCTTTGGGTGAACTCGCCGACAGCTCGGTAAATATCACCGTTAGGGCATGGGTGAATGCTGCTGACTATTGGGGTGTCTATTTTGATATGAATGAGAAATTCTACAAAAACGCTGGTCAGTTTAACTTGAGCATTCCTTTCCCGCAAATGGATGTACATTTAGACAAAGCATAAGCGGGAAAACCCAGACAAACTGCAAACTTTTTTAGTCAGCCCTTTCCTCCTGCCTTACGATGCAGCAGTTAGAAAAATATCCTATTTTAGCACGTTGGATTTGTCGTCTATGCTAAAACCGGGAAAAATAAGAAATCTACAACAGATCAGGATAAAAGTTATCTTGATTTCGTTGTTTCTGTCGTTTTCTTTTCCTCTTTTCGCCCAGTTCTACAATGGCTCAAACATGACTTTCGGCAAAAACCGTGTGCAATACAGAGAGTTTCTGTGGACCTATTACAAATTTCCCGATTTCGACATATATTTCTATCGTAACGGCCGGCCACTGGCCAATTTCGTTTCGGAATATGCTTCGGAACAGATTCCGAAAATAGAAAATAAAATGGGCGTTGAAATGGACAGAAAAATCAAGTTTATTGTTTTCAACACCCTCAATGACATGAAGCAGACCAACATCGGGCTGATACATGACGGCAGTTCGGCAGAGGAGGGCGGGTTAA
>CAYYOW010000113.1:0-6412 GCA_964473395.1 uncultured Lentimicrobiaceae bacterium
TGGTTTGTATCGGCAACCGGTGGAAATCATTTGAAAAGGAGTTGAAAGAGATGCATGTTGATCATATTGACAGTAAATTTCATTCCGGTGTAAAACCGTTGAAATAATAAACCGAAAAAAAGAAGATCATGAAGATTGAAATAAAAGTTCCTACTCCGGGAGAGTCCATTAGCGAAGTTCAGCTCGCTGCCTGGCTAATAGAAGATGGCCAACAGGTGGAAAAAGACCAGGATATAGTGGAAATAGATTCAGACAAAGCGACACTGAGTGTAGCTGCCGAAGCAGATGGAAAAATAAAATTGCTGGCTGCCGAAGGCGATACGCTTGAGGTAGGCTCGGTGATGGCTGTGATCGATACGGAAGCCGTCGGTTCAAAACCGGCAACAAGTAAACCGGAGGAGAAGAAAGAGGTAGTTCCGACACCAAAAGCAGAAGAAAACCCTAAACCGGTAGAAAAAGCCACGCATGAAGTTCCCGATGCTGCAAAAGAAGAAAAAGCGGAAGTAGATTTAACACTTTCTCCGCTGGCACGCAAAATGATGGAGGAAGCAGGTTCTACCGAAAAAGAGCTTTTCGACTTTTTTAAAACCTACCGGATTAGTAAAGAAGATGTGACCTTTTTTATTGAAAACAAAGGCAATACTCCAATTTCGGCCTCTTCGGCTGAGACAGATTTTACCCACTGGCCAGGAGGTCGCGAGGCAACACATCAAAAAATGAGCATGTTGCGGAAAAAGCTGGCGCAGCGCCTTGTGTCGGTGAAAAATGAAACGGCTATGCTGACCACTTTTAATGAAGTGGACATGACAGCCATCATACAAATCAGGAAAAAATACAAAGAGGCGTTTAAGGAAAAATTTGGTGTCAGCCTCGGATTTATGTCATTTTTCACCAAAGCGGTTACCGAGGCTATCCGGCTTTTTCCCAGGGTGAACGCTCAATTTGCAGAAGAGGAGATTATTCAGTTTAACTATGTGGATGTCAGCATTGCCGTGAGTGCACCCAAAGGCCTGGTGGTACCGGTTATCCGTAATGCCGAGATGATGAGCCTGGCCGAGATTGAAAAGGCTGTCAAAGAATTGGCCATCAAGGCAAGAGACAATAAAATTACACTGGAAGATATGCAGGGTGGTACTTTTACTATCACCAACGGTGGTGTTTTCGGTTCCATGATGTCCACCCCTATCATCAATCCGCCGCAAAGCGCCATTTTGGGTATGCACAATATTGTGGAACGTCCGGTGGCTGTGAACGGAAAAGTGGAAATTCATCCCATGATGTATGTAGCCCTTTCGTATGACCACCGGGTGATTGACGGCAGCGAGTCGGTAAGTTTTCTGGTAAAAGTGAAAGAGATGCTGGAGCAGCCCGGACGCATGTTGTTCGGTGCTAAAGATCCCATGGAAGCATTACTGGGATTTTAATAACTTGACATCTTCGGGCGTCGCCTGAAACTTTTAATGTAATATATAACCGGATATTCCGGACGACCACGCTTTGGATATTCTCGTTTTGGGTGGGAACGCCCAAAGGCCAAAGCTAATCAATGAAATGCATCCAAAATCCGTGTCAGGAATTTATTATAATCGAATTCGCCGTGGTCGTTTAACCCCATGCGAACCACCACCAAATCTTTTGAAGGGATGATATAGACCCGCTGGCCGTGGAAGCCGTCGCAGTAATAAATACCGGGATATCCTTTTATTTCGTGGGTACCTTTGTTTAGCCAGAATTGTGCGCCATACTTATCATGCGATTTGCGTGCCGGCGTGGTGGAATATTTCACCCAGCCTTTCGGCAGAATGCGCTTTCCCTGCCATACGCCATCTTCGAGATAAAGCAGCCCGAAACGTGCCCAGTCGCGGGGCGTGGCAAAAGTGTAAGAAGAGCCCACAAAGTTGCCACTGGCATCGGTTTCAAGCACTGCCGAACGCGTACCTATTTTATTGAACAGCACTTTGCGAGGGAAGTTCCAGTATTGCTGGTTGTTACCAATGGTTCGACGGATAATTTCGGAAACGATGTTGGTGTTTCCGGAAGAGTAATACCACACCGAATCGGGAGGATAAATGGCCGGTTTGCTCATGGCATAAGCAGCCATATTTCCTTTTTGATAAAGCATAATGGTAACATCCGAAATATCGCCGTAATTTTCATCCCATTGCAGCCCGCTGCTTTGATGCAGAAGATCGGTAAGCCGGATATTTTTGCGGCTGTCGTTTTGCCATTCTTTGAGTGGTACCGGAGCATTGACGTTTAATTTTCCCTGCTTTACCAGGATACCGATGAGTGCGCTGGTGATACTTTTGCTCATAGACCAACCCAGGATCCTGGTGTCTTTATTAAAATTCTTAGCATATTTTTCGCGTATAAAAAGGGTGTCGTAAGCCACAACTACAGCACGTGTATTTCCAGGGTTGAAAGCAGAGTCAATAGCCGCCTGTAACTTTTTCATATCCACATTCGGCGGAATCGTGTCACGCATTTTACTACCCATAGGCCAGTATATATCCTGTGGATCTTTTGGGAGAACTTCCTCTGTCATTTTTTGTTTTTTCACTTCATTGATGTTGGCATCAGCCAGAAGTGTACATCCCAGCCCCTGGCGATAAATAGCCTCTTGTTTGGCCATGCCGATAAAAGTTCCGGTAACAGTTTTGTTTTTATAATCGATAACATTGTGCGATAATCCCACCGGGAAAAAGCTTAAATCATGTTTTTCTATGTCTTGTTTTGTCCGGTTGGTAAGAAAAGTCCACGAAGCCAAATCTTTGGCTGCATAACCGGTGAAAATAGGTGCCCGTTCGATGAAATAGTTTGCTCCATAAGCAATGGCCGCTAAGAGAATGATGATAATGAGGTATTTAATCCTTTTCATGGCGTTGTAATTTGGTGATTTTCAAAGATAGAAAATAATCAGAACGTATTCTTCCGGAAAGCAAAATTATTCTGTTATTATTTCACAGGACACCTTTTTACCCTTCTTTTGCCTTACCTTTGTACAAATATTTCACGCATGAAGCACAAGATTGATTTTTTGGTGATTGGTTCCGGAAGCGCCGGGCTTATCTTTGCTTTGAAAGTGGCTGCACACGGAAATGTCATCATCTTGTCCAAGTCAACCATGGAAGATACAGCTACATCTTATGCTCAGGGAGGCATAGCTGCCGTTACCTACTCGCCTGATAATTATGAAAAACATATTGAAGATACCCTTAAGGCCGGAGCAGGTATTAACGACAAGGAAATTGTCCGTATTACCATCACCGAATCCACCGAACGGGTAAAAGAACTTATAGAATGGGGAACCCATTTTGACAAAGAGAAATCAGGTAAATATTCGCTGGCACGTGAGGGGGGACATTCAGAATTCAGGATTCTTCATCACAAAGATAACACGGGTTTTGAGATACAGCGGGCGCTCAGCGAAAAGGTAAAGGCACATCCGAACATTGAAGTGCTTGAAAACTACTTTGCGATTGATTTGATTACCCAGCACCATTTCAACGAGGAGGTAAACCGCTACAGAAAAGATATACGCTGTTTCGGCGCCTATGCCATGAACGAAAAAGCCGGTAACGTTGAGACTTTTCTTGCTAAGGTAACAGTGATAGCCACCGGTGGTTTGGGAAATATTTATCAGACCACTACCAACCCTTTGTTTGCCACCGGTGATGGTATAGCCCTTGCCTACCGTGCCAAAGCACATCTCGATAATATGGAATTTGTCCAGTTTCATCCCACCTCTTTATATAACCCCGGCGAAAAACCTTCTTTTCTGATTACCGAGGCTTTGCGTGGTTCGGGAGCTATCCTAAAGACAAGAAAAGGAAATGTGTTTATGAAGAAGTACCACGAGCTGGGGTCGCTGGCTCCGCGGGATATTGTAGCACGTGCCATCGACAACGAGATGAAACTTTCCGGAGATGATTTTGTATTTCTTGATGCCCGTCATATTAGTAAAAATGAGATTCTAAACCACTTTCCAACAGTTTACGCCAAATGCCTGAGTATTGGTATTGATATGACCAAAGATATGATTCCGGTGGTACCGGCAGCGCATTATTCCTGCGGGGGGATTAATTCGGACAAAGAGGGAAGAACGACCATTGAAAATCTGTATGCTGTAGGCGAAGTGGCCCGTACCGGACTTCATGGTGCTAACAGGCTTGCCTCTAACTCTTTGCTTGAGGCAGCCGTATTTTCTCACAGGGCAGCCATGCACGCTATTGGTACTTTTCAACAGAATGATTTTCGCGAAAATGTTCCCGATTGGGATGCAGAAGGCAGGGTGTTGAATGAAGAGATGATTTTGATTACCCAATCGAAAAAGGAATTACAGGCCATTATGAGCAGTTATGTGGGCATAGTCCGCTCAAACCTGCGCTTGAAACGAGCTTTGGACCGCCTGGAAATTTTGTATAAAGAGACGGAAGATCTGTATGATAAATCTATCATCTCAAAAGATATTTGCGAACTGCGCAACATGATCAACGTGGCTTATCTGGTGATAAAAATGGCCATGAACCGAAAAGAGAGCATTGGTCTTCACTATTCCATTGATTATCCTGAAAAAAAGAAAAAATGATATGGCGCTTATAAAAAAAGTCAGAGGGAAAAGCCCTCAATGGGGTGAAGGATGCTATTTGGCTGAAAATGCCACCCTTGCCGGCGATGTGGTTTTGGGAAAAGGATGCAGCGTGTGGTTCAATGCCATACTTCGCGGCGATGTGCATTACATCCGTATTGGCAACAACGTGAACATTCAGGATGGCGCTATCATCCATTGCACATACCAAAAATATCCTGTCAACATTGGCAATAATGTCTCTATTGCCCACGGTGCTATTGTACATGGATGCACCATCCACGATAATGTTCTCATCGGGATGGGAGCCATAGTGATGGACAATGCTGTGATTGAAAGCAATTCGGTGATTGCCGCGGGAGCTGTTGTGGCTAAAAATACGGTGGTAAAATCGGGAACCGTGTTCGCAGGGATTCCGGCAAAAAAAATCAAGGAAATTGATAAACGGACGCTGGAGGAAGATGTGCTGCGGATAGCAGAAAACTATAACATGTATGCCGGCTGGTACCGGGAAGGATGATGAACAAAGAATGGTGGTTATTTTTTAATTTTTTAACGGAGCCACTGCCTTTTCTCGCCAACGAACTGTCGGTTACCTTTCTTTCAATTGCATAAAAGATATTACTTTTGCTCAAAAATAATTGCCATGCAGGTTATTTCCATTATCATGCTTTTTGTCCTGTCGTTTCAGGTGATGCCTGTGGCGATTGGACTGGATGTCAGGAAAACGCCGGTATTTCATATTATTAGCGGCATTTTGTTGCTGGTACTAGGACAGCTGTTGCTGTTCTTGCTGGGAATATGGCTAGGAAACCGTTTTATGCACCTGCTTTCAGGAATGAAAACTTATGTTCTCTTTATTGGATTTGTCCTGATTGCCGTCCGTTTCAACATGGAAGCTTTTAAAGTCCGGAAAGGAGAACGTACCTATGTCGTGGGCAAAAGTGCTACCTATATCATCCCGGCTGTTGCGCAAGCGGTGAATACGTTTCTGGCGGGAATTTTATTTTATTTTATGCCGGTAAATCTGGGCAAGGACCTGATTTATCTTGCCGTGTTTTCCTTTTCACTCGCCATACTCTTCGTCTTGATAAAAAATAAAAAGCTAGCCTTATCGGCCATTTCCTTTTTGTATATGGCCGGTGGAGGCATACTCATGGCTATCTCTTTTTATTTCGCTTTTATTTAATCTTTAAAAATAATTTTATGTCCCGGCTTTTACATAAAAAAGTATCTACACTCCGTATTAGCACAAGCAAACCAACCGCTTCGGGAAACAACCGCGACTCTGTTGTTTAAGACTGACCAACGAAAACGGCTGGTGGACAAAACAATTCAAAATTCTAATAATAATTTTACGCTCATGAATCATCAAAAAGTTATCCGGATAACCAAAGCTTTCAGGTTTGAAATGGCACACGCGCTGAAAGGCTATGACGGTCTTTGCCGAAACATCCACGGCCACACTTATGAACTGAGGGTAACCGTTCTGGGGAAACCTATTTCCGACGAAACAAGTTCCAAACTGGGCATGGTCATGGACTTTGGTGATTTGAAAAAGATTGTCAAAGAGACGATTGTAAATAAATATGACCATTCGCTGGTGCTTTTCAACAAAATGCCGGACAGCCTGATTGCCGAACTGAAGAATAATTTTGAAAGGATTATATTGAAAGATTACAATCCAACGAGCGAGCTTATGCTGCTGGATTTTGTCGAAATAATCCGGGCACGCCTGCCCGAAAATGTTTCTCTGAAACAGATGTTCTTTCGCGAAACAACCTCCTCTTTTGCAGAATGGTACGCAGAAGATAACTAAGGGCC
>CAYYOW010000114.1:0-6382 GCA_964473395.1 uncultured Lentimicrobiaceae bacterium
CCGATCAGACTGCCGGCTATTACCGTTGCCACATTAACTAAAGTTCCTATCATGGCCTTTTAACTGTTTTGACTTTTACCTGCCAACCGGTTGAAGTCTCCACTTTTGGGAAACTGGTAAACGCGAAGTCCGAACTCGGGCAATACCGCCAGCACCAAGTCGAAAATGTCCGCCTGGATATCTTCGTAAGCAGCCCATTCTGTCGTTTTGGTAAAAACATAAATTTCAATAGGGATTCCTTTTTCGGAAGGTGGCAAATGCCGTACCAGAAAGGTCATATCGTTACGAATATCCTCACGGTTTGAAAGATAAGCTTTCAGATAAGCCCTGAAAATGCCAAGATTGGTTTGCCGGCGACCATTGACCAGGACTTCCGGATCCATATTGAACTTTTTATTGTAGGCTTCAATTTCTTTTTCTTTTTTTTCGAGATAGGGTCTCAGCATTTTGATTTTACGAAATCTTACCAACTCTTCTTCGTTCACGAAATGCACGCTGTCCATATCAATATATATCGCCCGTTTGATACGTCTGCCTCCCGATTCTTCCATGCCACGCCAGTTTTGAAAAGAGTTGCTGATGAGGCTGTAAGTGGGAATGGTGACAATAGTTTTATCCCAGTTCTGTACCTTTACTGTCGTAAGCGTGATTTCGAGCACGGTGCCGTCGGCGTGGTATTGTGGCATGCTAATCCAATCGCCAATACGAATCATCTTGTTGAATATCAGTTGTAAACCGCCCACAAATCCAAGTATAGGGTCACGGAATACAAGCATCAAAACAGCCGATAACGTTCCTAAACCAATGAAAAGCGAATTAAGATCGCGATGGAGCAACGTGGCAATGGCAAACAGTGAGCCAAACAGGTAGAGAATAATCTTGATAATCTGCACCAGGCTTTTGATAGGATGGTCTTTGGAGAACTCAAACCGATCGTAATAATCGTTCAGCGAAGAGAGAACACTATCCACGATGAGTACAATAATCAGGACAAAGATTACCTCCAGGATACGCCGTATGATACTTACCAATACAGGAGTAGCAAATATGCTGTCCTGAATAAAGTAATAGAGGATGATGGTTGGGACCAGATATGATATACGCCGAAAAAGACGATGTTTTATCAGTAAATCATCAAACTTATTTTTTGAGCGCTGAAAAACAGGAATCAATATCCTTTTCGCAATAACCCAGGTTAACCTGAAACTGAGATAGGACAAGATGAAAAGCAGCAAAAGTGAGATTACCGCCCCCATAATGTTAGCCCATTGCACGGGAATGCCTACTTTCCCAATGAGTTCACTTATAATGTCCGTAAATTGCTTTAAGTACTGGTCCATACGCTAATAAACAGTTAAAAATTGGCGATATGTTCGAGATATTTTTTGCGGATATAAGCCAATTTATCAAGGTTGAAATTCTTGTCGTAAATACGCACAAAATCAAACATGCCATCTGTGTGATAAACATGGCCAATGGCAGCATCAAACTTATTGTCTTTAACGTTATATTTAATGTCCACAGTCATTTTCTCAAAGGTATTCCAGCGAAGTGTGCAGGGAATATGAAGATAGGAAAAGGTATTCTGTTCCATGTCCAGAAAAACACCTTCCGCGACTTCTTCCATTTGGAAGAACTTTCTAATCTTAATGAGTGAGTTGAATTCCGGCAGCTTTTTCTTTTTCATAAATTCAATTTCCCGGATTCTAAGAGGTTCAACAAGCTCGGGGATATGTATATAGCCTAACTTTTTCAACCGGATGGTATGAACCACCCTGTTGTTCATGGTGATGGTTCCGGGCGCTCCGTCAAAGGCAAAAGGAAATTCTTTTCTTGTATCCATGATGACGCGGATGATTTTATCATCATTATAGGCCTGTTTGGTAATTAGGAAAACAGAATCCGGATCACTCTTGTCTGGGACGGTTGTGCCATGATACCCGGGAAACGGATCAGCGGATTCCAGGATCATTATTTTACAGTCCGAAAGTCGTTCAACGGGAATAAGCTTTTCTTTCTTGGCAATAATACCAATTGACCGGATAATTTGTTTGTTCATAGTGCTTGATTTTTTGAAATGTCCGTGGCTAAGATAGGAATTAATCCTATTTATCTGCTGCCTTTTCGAGAATAAAGAAAAACTCCCTGCCCTTTCTAGGCTTGATAGAGTTATATGCTACATCAAAAATCGCAATACTGAATAGGTTAGAGAACAGTATTTTATACTCTTCCAGAGAGCCTCCAAAAGGGGGGGCGTCATGTGGAAATTCATGGTTGAAAAGTAATCCAACGAATTTTCCATCCGGATTCAGCAGCCCATATGTCTGCCGGGCATAGTCTTCTCGCCGGTTCCTCGGAAGGGCACTGAAAAAGGTCTGCTCAACAACCAGATCATAACTACCTCTGAGAGAAAAGAAATCATCCAGCAACATTTGGTTTCGCGGAAAATCCGGGACACGCCGGAGAAAAGTTTTATGTGCCAACGAAGAAAAATCGTGGTAAAATACATTTCGAAAACCCGATGTAAACAGATATTCGACTTCCCAGCCACTGCCCGATCCCGGCACCAGAATTTTTATTGATTTGTCTTCCAACTGGTCGAAGTACTCTTTTAGTGGTGTGGAAACATGGCCAATATCCCAGCCGAGATGGTGCTTTTCAAAAAAATTATCCCAATATTCCGGAGGATATCCATTTTTTGTATCCATTTTTTTGTTCCATTAAGATTTAATTTTGCGAAATCCTACCTGGATTTCGTGTCATAATAACCTCTAAATATGCAATATGAGCCGGATATGCAGGCTGAAGAGCAATTCATCCCCCGTGTAGTTTCACTTTATATCCCTCCTTTTCGAGAATGTTCTTTACCTTTTCGCGAAAGTCACCCTGAATCAAGATCTCACCCCCTTTTACGGAGCCTCCTGAGCCACAGGCCGTTTTGAGACGTTTTCCCAGACTTTTCAGGTCGTCATTATTGCCTGCAAATCCGGTTATTAACGTCACTTTCTTCCCTTTGCGTTGTTTTTTGTCCAGCGAAAGGTAAAGTTTTTGTTGCGATGGTGGCAGGCTTATTACCTCCTCCTGCTCTTCTTCGTAATGATAATCGGGATTGGTGGAGTAAACGACCCGTGCGTTTTTCTTATTTGATAACATGGTTCGGAATGATTACTTTTAGAGATAACGGATGTACTTTTATTTCCAGTTTTTTGTCTATTTTTCTTGCTTCGCCGTCGATGTTGACCACCCGGCTTTTCTTTTGATAAACCCAAAAATGTCCCGAGCGGAAGCTTTCCACATAACGCGACTTGTCGATAGCCCGCAACAACAATAGGTTGGTAATCAGCGGAAGCTCAAAGATTCCGGGTTTCTGCACCACTATCACATCCAGTTTGCCATCGCGCAAGAGCGCATTGGGAGCGATGGCTGTATTGTAACCAAATTGGTTGGAATTGGCAAAACTGATAAAAAGAGCCCGTGTTTTCAGTAGGGTACCATCCTCAAATTTAAGTCGGTATTTCTTGGGTTTGTAATATAAGAAATTTGTGGAAATCAGATGTGCATAAGAGAAAAATCCTCTTCGCTCGCCTTTGGCAAACAGTTTGGCTACCAGGGCATCGAAACCTACTCCGGCAATACTTACAAAGGGAATACCGTTAATGGAAGCCGTGTCAATCTCCGTAACACGTTGTTTGTTTATAAGGCGCATGGCACCCTGAATTGTCCGCGGTATTCCCAAATGCCGAGCCAACCCGTTGCCCGAGCCTTGCGGGATAATACCCAGCACCGTATTACTGCCAATAATCTGCGAAGCCACCTCGTTGATAGTACCATCGCCACCGACAGCTATAACAATATCGGTTTCCTGTCTGACAGCTTCGCGACTTAACTCTACGGCATGACCGGCATAAGTCGTTTTTTTGATTTCAGGAATAAATTTTTGGGTATTAATGTGTTTTTTAATGGCTTCGGTAAGCCTTACATGCCGGTGTATTCCCGAAATGGGATTCACTATAAACAGGATTTTCTTTTTCTTTTGCAGGGTTTGCTGCATGTGCCTTCTGTTATTTAAAAATTTCTACTATCACCGTGCGGGTTTTCTCGTCAGCTTTGTTGCCGGCCGCATCGCTCACGTTGTAATACACTTTATATGTATTCTTTACATGAACATTCACGTCGTTAGTTACCTGTAAACGTGCACTAATATCCAGTGTGTCACCATTTTCCTGTATGTCATAAGCTTTGGCACCCGCATCGATATAAGTGGCATCCAGTTCCGTGTAAACAGGATTACTGCCCTGAACTACAATAAATGGTTTGGTCGTATCCTTGTTTTTGGCTTTATGGCAGCTACCGAGGGAGATCACCAGCAACACAACCGCAAAAAAACCAATCCAACGTTTCATCTTATTCAGCTTTTTTTATTTGTGCAAAGCTAAAAAATTTAGATGATACTATAATAGCCGGACACATATTGTATCCACACTTCCCGGTAACATTGCCTAATCTGGCTCACTATTGGCTTTCCTGTGAGGAAAACCTTATACCGAGCTCAGGTTTATAGTAATTTAAGCAGGTTTTCTATGAAAATGGCCAAGCCAATCAGGATGATGAAAATAGAAAAAATACGACGTAACCAGAGCTGGTCAATTCGTTTGGCATAAAAAGCACCTATGATTCCCCCCACAGAGCCACCCACCACGAATACGCCGCTAATCAGCAAATTAATTTCACGTCCTTGAATCAGGTAACTGGCCAAACCGAACATTCCAAAAAGGAAAATGATAAACAGGGAGGTTGCAATGGCTTCTTTCATTTTAAGATTAGCGCCAAGAAAAAGGGCAGGAACAAGCAGAAACCCTCCGCCGATACCAAAAAATCCACTGGCCAGACCTGTGAGGAAACCGAGGATTAGAATTCTTGGGTAGTTGATGTGTGTCGAATCAGACACTTCATTTTTCACCGGTGTTTTTTTTGTGGCCATCAGGAAGCCTATGTAAACCATTAACAAAGCGAAGGTGAGCAACAAAACAGGACCTTTAATCTGCTTGTTGACAAGAGCTCCAAGGTAGGTGCTCACAAGTCCTGGTGCGGCCATGAAAAAGGCAATCCTGAATTTCACCAAAGACTGGCGCATGTAACTCACCGAAGAGATCAGCGAAGTAACACCCACAGCAACCAACGAGGTTCCGATAGCCAAATGAATGTTTTCTCCGACTACGTAAACCAGTAAAGGAACAGCCAAAATGGAACCGCCTCCTCCGGTGAGGCCCAGCGCACCACCTGATAAAAAACCACTAAGTAACGCGAAGAGATAAGATAAAGTCATGGGTTAATTTGTTTGGAGTGCTAAGATAAGTCTAAATTTTATGGACTTGAACTTTATTTTCAGTTTTGTGGTTATCCCACTTTACCGGAAGATCCAGCTCAATCCATTCACTGATGCCCCCTTTCAAATTATATACATTATCGAATTCCTGATCTATTAAAAAAAGGGTAACATCGTGACTTCTGGAGCCGCTGTTACACCCCAGGATGACCTCCCTGTCTTTGGGAATTTCATGAAAGCGGAACGCGAACTCACTTTGAGGAATGAGCATCTGCTCTTCCATGTCGAAAGCAACCATTTCAATTTCTACCGATTCACGAATATCCAGTAACAAAGCACCTTTCCGTATCTTCTCATAGGCCGTAACCGGATTAACTTCTTTAATTTCCTGATTCATTCTCTGTTCATTTTTAAAAGAAATGGTTATCCTCTTCCGGTGAATTATCAAAGTAAAAAGTATAACCATCTCTTCCCAGTCTGATGGGAAATAAATTTATCTTGCTTCTTACCAGAACGAATAATTTCTTTTGATTCGGCGGCAAATGTAGAGCGAATAGATACAGGTTACATATAGCATTTGTTTATCAGTCATAACCAAATATTATCATGAAAAATTGTATCGGAAAAATTCTTTCAGCAATTTAAGCCAGCCCTATAATTTTTCGATAGCAAGATGTTAATATAAAATTGAAGCTATAATTAGGGGGATTTTCTTAATCTGTTAACTTTATTATAGCTATGGTTCCGGTAGTTATGGTTGGGATTTTTTCTGTTTGGCTTATAACCTATAAAGGCAGGAGAGTGCTTTACGGAAAACACATTCTGCTTGAAATTTATTCCGGAAATGTATTATGAATCTGTTCGGAGAAGGTTATGGCTTATTTAATTTCCTGTATTGCGGAAATTATGGAAAGAGCGGAAAAGATCCAATAGGAAATTCAGTTTTGTCCTCAATTCCTAAGCTGAAATAAATACCTTTGTCATTCGAATCGGAAAGGTACTAGCTGCAAAGAAAGATTATTTATGAAACAAAAAAAACAGCACAAAATCCTACTT
>CAYYOW010000115.1:0-6213 GCA_964473395.1 uncultured Lentimicrobiaceae bacterium
ATGGCAGCATGTACCTGACTTTTAATGCTAACCTTTTGTATCACGGCTGTATTCCTTTAGATGAAAAAGGAAATTTTGCCAATTTTGAAATAGACGGTTCCAAATATTCAGGAAAGGCTCTTTGCGATAATTTCGACCGCGTTGCACGGAAAGCGTATCATCACCGTTTTGTCCGCAATTATGAAACCACAGCCGATTATCTGTGGTATCTGTGGTGCGGAGCGATGTCGCCACTTTTTGGGAAAACAAAGATGGCCACTTTTGAGCGCTATTTTGTTGCAGAGCCGGAGACACATGAAGAAAGAAGAAACCCATATTACGAGCTGGCTTACGATAATGAAGCTTTTTGTACTGCCATCCTGAAGGAATTTGGACTGACCGGAAAAAATTCGCGTATCGTTAATGGCCATGTACCGGTAAAGGTGCGTAAAGGTGAAAGCCCTATCAAAGCAAACGGAAAATTGTTTGTCATTGATGGCGGCATGTCAGTTCCTTACCAAAAAGTTACCGGCGTTTCGGGTTATACCCTTATTTATAATTCATATGGGCTGGTACTTGTTGAACATGAGCATTTTGACTCAAAACGCCGGGCCATTGTAGAAGAAAAAGATATTATCTCGAAAAGAATTTTTATTGAAACAAAAGCTATCAGGAAAAGGGTGAAAGATACCGATATCGGGAAGGATTTGATGGCACAAATAAGCGACCTGAAAATGCTGCTGACGGCATACAGAAAAGGATTGATTAAAGAACGCTTTTAAAAGACAGACCAATGAGGGTTTATAAATTTGGTGGCGCTTTACTGAAAGATGCACGTGGCATGCACAACATGGCTTCCATTGTTGAGGAGTTCAGGTGTGAACCGCTGGTGATAGTGGTTTCGGCCATTGGGAAAACCACCAATGCACTTGAAAATTTATTGCGTTTGTCACGACAAAAACAACCGCAGCTGCTGCAGGAAGCTTATTTTGCTTTGAAAAACGAGCACATTCGGCTTATACAAAGCCTGAAACTGTATGATGAAAGCACGTTGATTCATCAAATTGAAGAGGACTTTTACAATTTGTGGCAGGCGTTGGAAAAACTTCCCAAAGAGACATTTTTTGCTTATGATAGTGTGGTAAGTTTCGGAGAGATTTTTTCCGGCCATATTGCTGCCTATCTGCTTGGCGAAAAGAACCTTCCCGTGAAACTGACAGATGCCAGAACACTCATTGTAACCGATGAAAATTTTACCAGCGCCAACATTAACTGGCCTTATACTCAAAAAACTATTGAAACACGTGTTAAAGCGGAATTACACCGCGGCAACATCGTTCTGACACAGGGATTTATTGCTGCCGGACACAAAGGCCATGTTACTACGCTGGGGCGTGAAGGTTCCGACTTTTCAGCAGCTATTTTTGCGTACGTTTTGCAAGCCGATGAGGTCTGTATTTGGAAAGATGTACCGGGGCTGATGAACTGTAACCCGCGGGTTTTCAGCGATGCCATAAAACTGATGCATGTATCATACAATGAAGCCATCGAGCTGGCTTTTTATGGCGCTTCGGTCATCCATCCCAAGACTCTTCAGCCGCTTAGGAAAAGGAATATCCCGTTGAAAGTGTGTGCTTTTTATGCTGCCGAAACAGCACCGACACTTATCGATGCTAACGAAGAAAATGATGCTGACATTTCCAAGATCATTTTGAAAGAACACCAGACCTTGTTGAGTATCAGCTCCCGCGATTTGTCTTTCATGGCAGAGGAAAACCTAAAAACTGTTTTCAGTACTTTCAGCAAGCACAAAGTACACATCAATCTGATGCAGAATTCGGCTGTGAGTTTCTCGGTCTGTTTTGATGAAAACAGGGAAAAACTGGAGGCTGTATTGCGCAGCCTGAAAGAAGAATTTATTTTAAAATATAACGAAGGGTTACAACTGTTGACTATCCGGCACGACAACGGCAAACTGCTGCAAAAACTTACTCAGGGGAAACAAATTTATCTCAGTCAGAAAAACCGTACTACACTGCAGGTATTGATGCGCCAAAAGTAAGAGCGTTTTAAATAAATTATTTTATAGAAATTGACGTTTTCTGGTAAGTACTAATTAATTACTGGTTATCTCTCTCTTTTTTGTTAAGAAATCATTCACATACGCCGCCGCTATTTTACCTCCCTGAATGGCATAGACTACCAGGCTGGCGCCACGTTCCACATCTCCGGCAGCAAATACTTTTTCGACAGAGGTTTGTTTGGCTTCGTTTACTTTTACGTTTCCTCTCGCGTCATATTCTACACCAAGGCTATCCAGTAAACCCCGGTGAACAGGTTGGGTGAACCCCATGGCAAGTAATACCAGATCGGCCTTTAGAAGTTTTGGCTTTCCTTTTTCATTCATTTTCCATTGTCCCGAGGCGTCTTTGATCCATTCCAAATCAATCACTTCCACCTGTTTTACAATGCCATTATCACCCAAAATTCTTTTGGTAAGCAGGCTCCATTTCCGTTCGCAACCTTCCTGGTGAGAGCTTGTTGTCCGCAACACATTGGGCCAGTAAGGCCACGGATTATTCTCTTCCCTTTTCTCTGGTGGTCTGGGAAGTATTTCTATCTGCGTTACACTGGCTGCTTTCTGACGGATGGCTGTTCCTACACAGTCAGACCCGGTATCGCCACCGCCAATAACCAATACATGTTTTCCTCCGGCATCAATAATTTCTCTTTGCGGTATTTTCTCCCCTGCTACGCTGCGGTTGCTCTGCACCAGAAAATCCATGGCAAAGTGAACCCCCTTCAGGTTACGGCCTTCAACAGCAAGGTCGCGCGGTTGTTCCACGCCGAGAGCAAGTACAGCCGCATCATAATCCTGAAGCAACTTATCCCCGGTAATATCCTTGCCAACCAGCACATTGGTTTTGAAGACAACTCCTTCTTCCTTAAATAGCGACAGTCGCCGGTCGATGATTGTTTTATTCAATTTAAAATCGGGGATTCCATAGCGCAACAGCCCACCGATGGCATCATTTTTCTCAAAAACAGTAACCTGGTGTCCGGCACGATTCAACAGATCTGCTGCCGATAAGCCTGCAGGACCGGAACCGATAACGGCTACTGTTTTCCCCGTTCTTGTCTGTGGTGGGCTGGGTTTGATAAAACCCGCATCGAAAGCACTTTCAACCGTGGCACATTCGTTTTCGCGGACGGTAACCGCCTCTTCATGGATAGCCAGCACACAGGATTTCTCACAGAGTGCTGGACACACCCTTCCGGTGATTTCGGGAAAGCTGTTGGTCGAATGCAGTATTCTGGAAGCTTCCTCCACATTTCCGTGATATAAGGAGTCCTGCCACTCCGGTATTTTACTTCCTACCGGACAGGCCCATTGGCAAAAAGGAACACCGCAATCCATACACCGCGAGGCCTGTAATTTCCTATCCTGGTTGTTGAGAGTCTGTTCCACTTCACCAAAATCATAAATTCTTTCCTTCACCGGCCGGTAGCCGCCTTCTTTTCTGCCAACAGTCATAAATCCTTTTGGATTTCCCATAGTGTCTCTGTTTTTATGTTCATCAATTCTTTTTCAGCTTTTACTTTTATTCGAGATGTGACGGATTGTCTTCTGTTAGTTTGAGTTTCCGCTCCAGTTCCCTCACCTTTTTCTCCTCAAGAACTTTTCTGTATTCAAAAGGGATTACTTTCACAAATTTTGGAAGATATTCGTCCCAGTTGGTCAGGATTTTTGCGGCAAGGTGGCTTTGGGTAAACAGCAGATGTTTACTGATTAGCTCTTGTAACTCATCCATATCCGTTTTATCTTCTACCCTTATCAAATCCACCAGTCCTTTATTACAATTGTAATCGAAATCTCCAGTTTCATCTAACACGTAAGCAATTCCTCCGCTCATCCCGGCAGCAAAATTCCGGCCGGTCCTGCCCAGCACTACCACACGTCCACCGGTCATATATTCACAACAATGGTCTCCGGTTCCTTCCACCACAGCTATGGCCCCTGAGTTTCTAACACAAAACCGTTCGCCGGCAATACCGCGAATATAGGCTTCGCCACGGGTGGCACCATAAAAAGTAGAGTTCCCGATAATAATGTTCTCTTCGGGTTTAAAAACAGAACCTTGTGGTGGCACCACAATAATTTTTCCTCCCGAAAGGCCTTTGCCGATATAATCGTTGGCATCGCCCTCCAACCGAAACGTAATTCCTTTCACCAGAAAGGCGCCGAAGCTTTGACCTGCTGTTCCTGAAAACGAAGCATTTATGGTATCATGCGGGAGTCCCTTTTCGCCATATCTCTTTGATATTTCTCCCGACAGCATGGCTCCTATGGTACGATCCGTATTAAAAATGGGATGAAACAGCCATACTTTCTCCTTCCCTTTAATGGCTTTGTTGGCCTCTTTTATCAATTTGAAGTCCAAATGTTCCTCTATAAGTTTGCCATTGTTTGACAAGGTATTCCGAAGGACGACTTTTTCATCCTTTTCAGGCATAGACAGCAAAGCGGAGAAATCAATATTTTTCATTTTCCAACCAAACACATCCCGGTCTTCTTCCAGTAAATCCGCTCGGCCAACAATATCATCAAACTTAGAATAGCCCATTTCGGCAAGTTGTTCGCGCACCTCTTCGGCTAAAAAGTGGAAAAAGTTTACCAGATATTCCGGTTTTCCGATAGCGCGTTTTCTAAGCTCTTTATCCTGTGTTGCAATGCCCATGGGGCAGGTGTTCATGTGGCATTTACGCATCATCACACAACCCAGCACAATCAGCGCCGATGTGGCAAAGCCAAATTCTTCGGCGCCCAAACAGGCCATTTTCACAATATCCTGTGCGTTTTTCAGTTGCCCGTCAACCTGTAACTTTACACGGCCCCGGAGCTTGTTTTTCACAAGGGTCTGCTGGGTTTCGGCAATACCCAACTCAACAGGCAGGCCTACATGTTTAATGGAGCTTACCGGGCTGGCGCCTGTTCCGCCTTCGCCACCGGAAATAATGATCAGGTCGGCACGGGCCTTCGCCACGCCGGCAGCGATGGTACCGACACCTCCTTCGGAAACAAGTTTTACGGAAACCCTGGCTTTTGGATTGGTAACTTTTAAGTCGTATATCAGCTGAGCCAAATCTTCGATGGAATAAATGTCGTGATGGGGAGGTGGTGAGATCAAAGTAATACCGGGCGTTGACTTCCTTGTTTTTGCAATAATTTTATTCACCTTATAACCGGGCAACTGTCCGCCCTCGCCGGGTTTGGCCCCCTGGGCTATTTTTATCTGAAGTTCATCGGCATGGGTAAGGTAGTTGTTGGTAACCCCAAAACGTCCGGAGGCAACCTGTTTTACGGCGCTTTGCTTCAGCGTACCAAAACGCGTGGGGTCTTCACCTCCTTCACCGGTATTGCTCCGTCCGCCAATGGTATTCATGGCAATGGCTATAGCCTCATGCGTTTCTTTGCTAATAGATCCGTACGACATGGCTCCGGTTACAAACCGTTTCATGATGTTTTCAATGGGCTCAACCTGGTCAAGAGGTATCGGGTTCCGTTTCACCTTTAAACATCCCCTGATAAAGGAAGGCTTTCGGTTATATTTGTTTACCAGGAGGCTATATTCTTTGTATTTAGTATAGTTGTTGGTTCTTGTAGCCCATTGTAACAGCCCTATGGTTTCCGGATTCCAAGCATGGTCTTCTCCATCTTTTCGCCAGGAATATATTCCAGCATTATCAAAGAGAAACTTTTGTTTCGGGTTTTTATCCTGAAAAGCATCCCTGTGAAACCGGCTGTATTCCCTGAAAATTTCTTCCATCCCGATCCCGCTAAGGTGGGATGTTGTTCCTGTAAAATATTTTTCGGTAAGTTTGTGATTAATACCAATAGCTTCAAAAATTTGTGCGCCATGATAACTACGGATGGTAGATATTCCCATCTTAGAAAATATCTTTAGCAATCCTTTCTTCACTGCCTGGATATAATTTTCACGGGCTGCATAGTATTCCATCTCTATTTTCCCCTCTTTTACCAACCGGTCGATGGCGGCAAAAGCCAGGTAGGGATTAACCACGCTGGCGCCGAAGCCGAGGAGCAGTGCGAAATGGTTTACCTCTCTTACTTCGCCTGTCTCAACAATGATTCCCACCTGCATTCTTTTTTTCTTTTTAATGAGATGGTGATGTACTGCAGCAACGGCCAGTAGGGAAGGGAACGGAGCCATT
>CAYYOW010000116.1:0-6095 GCA_964473395.1 uncultured Lentimicrobiaceae bacterium
GAATCAGGTGGACTTATAACCAGGATCCGAAAGCCCGCCCCAACAGTACTTTCTCCGCTAATGTAAACATTATCACCAGTAATTATGTAAAATACAGTACTGTGAACGTGAATACTTATCTGTCCAACGAGTTTCAGTCGAGTGTTGCCTACCAGACCAACTGGGCAGGGAAATATTTCCTGACCCTGAGTGCCAACCACAGGCAAAATACCAAAACCCATGTTGTACAGGTTACCCTTCCCGAACTCACCTTTACGGTAAACCGGTTTTATCCTTTTCAGAAGAAAAGCGGCAGCTCCAAAAATCCTTTTTCCGGTCTGAGTATTTCTTATACCATGGCGGCGAAAAATACCATTAACACAACCGATTCCATGCTTTTCAAACCCATCACCTTTACGCATGACATGCAAAGCGGTATCGAAAGTAAAATCCCCATCAGTTTACCATTGAAAGTGTTTAAGTACCTTACTCTAAGCACATCTGTTAATTTAACTGACCGTATGTATTTCAAGAGTTTAAGGAAACACTGGGTTGACACCTCTGCTACCAGTGGTTATGTAGCCATCGATACCATTCCCGGGTTTAATAATATTTTCGATTTTGGTTTGAGCACCTCTCTTTCCACAAAAATTTATGGGATGCTTCGTTTTAAGAAAGGTTTTCTAAGGGCTGTAAGGCATGTGATGACACCAGCGATCGGGTTTGCGTATATTCCCGACTTTGGTAATGAAAAATGGGGCTACACAGGACATTATTATGATACCCTTGGAAGGCCGGTTATGTATTCAAAATATGGGGGACCGGGGTTTTTGTATGGAGCACCCGGAACACGAAAAGTTGGGAATATCAATTTCAGTCTTGCCAACAGCCTCGAAATTAAAGTACGATCCCGAAAAGATACGGTTACGGGATTAAAAAAGATCCCGCTTATACAGAATTTTAGTGTTTCCGGGAATTATGATTTTACCAGAGACTCGTTGAAAATGTCGAACCTGTATCTCTCCGGCAGGACAACTTTATGGAAAGGCCTTACAGTGCAGTATGCCGGTGTTTTGGATCCGTATGTGGTAGACTCTGCTGGGCAGGTAATCAACAAAACCGAATGGCAGGTAAACCGAAAGCTTTTCCGGATGGACAACTCCTCATGGAATGTGAGTTTTAATTTTAACCTGAGTGACAAAGACTTTAAAAAGGGGAAAAAGAATAAAAAAAGACAAGTAGAAGAAAAAAAAATCCTTAAAAAGGCACCCGAAACGGAAGCAAATGATATCCTGAACAACCCACAAAATTATGTGAATTGGGATGTCTCCTGGAGTTTAAACCTGAGTTATCATTTTACTTATACGAACGTAAAAAATTATATAAAACAGGTGTGGACTCCCCGCAAAACACTGGTGCAAACGCTGGGTTTCTCCGGGCAGGTAAATATCACACCCAACTGGAAATTCACATTCCGGTCGGGCTGGGATTTTACTAATAACCAACTTTCATATACTGACGTGAACCTGTACAGGAATTTGCACTGTTGGGCAATGCGTTTTAGCTGGATTCCAATTGGTCCGCGGAGAAGCTGGAATTTCAGTATTAACGTTAAGGCCAGTATTTTGAAGGATTTAAAACTCACCAAAAAGAAAGATTTTCGTGACAGCTATTAAGCCTGTACATATAAGATACACCTCAGGCTAAAAGCATTTTGAAAAACAAATGTTATAACTTAGCAGAAAATCCCGGTGGGACTTATTTGCAAAGAGATGCTAAGAATAAATTTTCTATTTTAGCCTTCTTAAACTAAGGTCGGAGTATTCATGTTTTCAAAACTCGAAAAATATCTGTATTTGAGCGTTTCAATGTTTATTGTAATGACCTCGTATGGCCAGCAGGCACCGGCTTTTACACAATACAGTTCGACCTACATGTTTATTAATGCCGGTTATGCCGGACTGGGCGAAGGTATTTGTGTGAGTGCCCTTGCCCGGCAGCAGTGGGCAGGGTTTAAGGATGCCGAAGGCAACACGGTGTCTCCCCAGGACTTTCTTATCAACGCCGATTCTCCTGTAAAAGTTATTCATGGGGGTGTTGGTGGTACTATCATCCAGGATAAACTGGGATTTGAGACCAACGTGGGTATTCGCCTTGCCTATTCCTATCACCTTCAAACTTCTGCCGGAATATTGGGTATGGGTGTCGGGATAAACCTTGTCAACCGGAGTATCGATTTTACCAAATTTCATCCTGTGCAGCCCAACGACCCCGCTCTGCTGAGTGCAAAAGCGGGAGCCATGATCTTTGATGGAAATATTGGTTTTTTTTTCAAAAGCAACAACAACTATTACGTGGGACTGTCGGCAACCAACATTCTTGAGTCAAAAGGTAAAAACCTGAGCACTTCGGGAACAACAATCCGTTATCAAACCGACCGTACTTTTTATCTGTCAGCAGGTTATTCCCTTATCCTGCCCAATCATCCCCGGTTCGAAATTGTTCCTTCATTGCTGATTCAATCTGATATTATATCTACACAATATAATATTTCTGCCATCGTTAATTACAATAGCAAGTTCTGGGGTGGTGTGAACTATCGGTTCCAGGAATCAATTGGATTTATAGTCGGAGTGAGCTTCCAGGGGTTTCGTTTAGGCTATTCATACGACCTTCCCACGCTTTCGGTGGGTATGCCCGGAAGCCACGAAATTACCTTCAGATATTGCTTTAAACTTAAGGTGAATAAAAATAAAACAAGTTATAAGAACACGCGTTTCCTGTAATGTCTGTAAGGAGAAATAAATTGATTTTTAAGGAATTATACAAGATACTAAATAAAAGAAGAATGAAAAGAAGGTGGTATTTATATTTGTTTGCTGTTTTTATTTTGGCCAGCTGCAGTAATTCAGGTACCGGTGAATTGGTGGGGACACGACCCAATGCAAGGCCCTTTTATCAACCCCATCCTTATGGAATGGTTTTTGTTCCGCAGGGAAGTTTTACCATGGGTGCCGGCAGCGAAGATATTACCCATGGCCATCTGATTCAGCCAAAAACGGTTTCTGTCGGAGCCTTTTACATGGATCAAACTGAAATTACGAATGATGAATACCGGCAATTTGTTGACTGGGTGCGCGATTCCATAGCCCGAACTATTCTCGGCGATGTGCAGCCGGATGATTATCTAATTGAAGAAAACCCCAAAACCGGAGAAACCTACGATCCGCCCAAACTTAACTGGAAAACCAAAATCGACTGGAACAGCTCGGATCAGGATATCCGTGATGCTTTAGAAGCAATGTATCTTCCTGAAAATGAACGGTTTTTCCGCCATAAAGAAATTGATAGCCGGAAATTGATTTACTCCTACTACTGGGTTGATTTGCATGCGGCCGCCATGGACAACCTTCGCCAAAGAACACGGGCAAACCAGGGAAACTCCCGTCCGCACGACCGCTCGGTGTATGTACATAACGAAACCATCAGTGTCTATCCCGACACGTTAGTATGGATAGCTGATTTTACTTACTCTTTCAATGATCCGATGACGGAGAAATATTTCTCTCATCCGGCCTACGATCATTATCCCGTGGTGGGTGTAAACTGGAACCAGGCACGCGCATTTTGTGTGTGGCGTACCCAGTTGCTAAACAATGCGCTGGCGAAAAGAAAAGGCGGCGTCATGCTTTCGGAATTTCGTTTGCCCACCGAAGCCGAATGGGAATGGGCTGCCAGAGGAGGAAACCAACTAAACCCCTACCCGTGGGGAGGCCCTTATACACGTAATTCAAAAGGTTGTTTTTTGGCTAACTTTAAACCATTACGTGGTAACTATATTGCTGATGGTGGCTTGCGCACAGTGATAGTTGGACACTATCCGCCCAACGGTTTCAACCTGTATGATATGGCTGGAAATGTTTCAGAATGGACCAATAGCGCATACGATCCTTCATCGTATAACATCACCTGGGATATGAATCCCAACTATACTTATAATGCCAAAAAAGATGACCCGCCTGCCATGAAGCGAAAAGTCATACGCGGCGGTTCGTGGAAAGATATTGCTTATTATCTGCAGGTTACAACCCGAGCTTATGAATATCAGGATACGGCTAAATCATATATCGGGTTCCGGTGTATTCAGCCTTATTTGGGTAGAAACGAGGGGGATAACGCTAGCCACGCCTCGAGAGTGTATCATTAATTACAGAATAATAACAAATATAAATACAGTAGAATTATGGGATTTTTCGAATTTAACAAAACAAGAGGCTACCGGAATTTGATGGCAAAAGTTTACGGTTTGGGTGCTTCCGTCGTCCTTATTGGTGCCCTTTTCAAAATAAACCATTACGGTGGTGCTGATTTTATGCTGGCTGTCGGTCTCGGTACCGAAGCGCTCATTTTTGCCTTGTCTGCATTTGAAGACCCGCATGTGGAACCCGACTGGAGTATGGTTTACCCTGAGCTGGCCGGAATGTATCATCCGGTGAAAGGTAGTGAGATACCTAAAAAACAACAGTCGCCCACCAAACAACTGGATGACATGCTGGGAAAAGCAAATATTGATCAGAGAACTATTGAACGTCTTGGCTCCGGACTGGAAAAATTATCGGAAAATGCTGCAAAAATTGCAGACGTTTCCGATGCTGCCATTGCTTCCAAAGAATTTGCTACAAACATGAGTACTGCCGGGCAGTCGGCTCAACGGCTCGGACAAATATTGGATGAAGATGTAAAAATTTCCGGAAGCTATGCTGAAAATATGAAATTGGTTAATGACAACGCTTTCATCCTTTCAAATGCTTACGTGCAGGCTGCCGATATTCTTAAAGGAAATCTGGACTCCACCGAAGAGTTTGCGGGTACGGTAAAACAGGCTTCTATATCGGCAAGAAGCCTGGCCGAAAACTATGAGAAATCGGCATCAGCTTTGGCTAAATCGGTCGAAGCACTTGATTTTACTACCGTTAATGGTGATGAATATAACCTACAGATACGAAAAATTGCTGAAAACCTGGCTGCTCTTAACGTGATATACGAGGCACAGATGAGAGATTCACAGAAGACCGTGGAAAGTTCGGGGAAAATGCAGTCGACTGTAAGTGAATTGCTGGAGACACTGGATAAGTCTGCTTCGCAAACTGGTGTATTTGTTGAGCAGATGCAGTTACTTACCAAGCGCATGGAATCACTAAACAAAGTATACGGAAATATGCTAACAGCCATGAATATCCAAAGCTAAGCCTCATGAATTTATCTGATTGCGAAATAAAAAAAAGAGATGTAGATGGCAGGATATAAAGAAACCCCGCGGCAAAAAATGATTGCCATGATGTATTTGGTACTCTATGCCTTGCTGGCATTAAATGTATCAAAACAGGTATTGGATGCCTTTTTGGTGGTCAACGAAAATGTTGAAGACACTAACACAAGCCTGAGCTCTAAAATAGCCGCTACTTATAACCGTTTTGAAACACAATATCAACTGAATCAGGACAAAGTAGGCCCTTTCTGGGAAAAGGCACAGATTGTCAGGAAAGAATCGAATGTCATGGTTCAGTATTTGCAACATCTCAAGCTGAAACTGGTTGAAGTCTCCGAAAGGAAAGATTCGGCCTTTGTGATTTCGCATTACTATTTTGACACACTGGTTCCCGACCCGTCCCATCCCACTGAGATGAAAAAGATAAAGGAACTCAACCTTCGTATTGTCCCCTCAAAAGACAGGTACAACGATGTTACCAACTACATGATTGGTGTGGGAAATACTAAAAAAGGCGAAGCTTACCAATTGAGTAAGAAGATGACCGGTTACCGGCACAGTATTATAAAAATAATGAACCTTCCGGAAAGCACTACTAAAGTGGGGCTGGTAACCAACTACCGTGGGAAACAAGAAATTATTTATTACAATGCCGACCGGCAAAAGCAAGACTGGGAAAACCATAATTTCTATTATACAATTCTTGCTGCCGACATCACATTGGTAAATAAAATCATCTCAGAGGTAAAAATGTCCGAATTCGATGCCTTGAACTACTTGTATCGCTCCATTACCGAAAAGGATTATAAGTTTGACCACGTGGAAGCCAAAGTTATCCCTTACAGCA
>CAYYOW010000117.1:0-6084 GCA_964473395.1 uncultured Lentimicrobiaceae bacterium
TGAGCAAGGCGGCACTTACCCAGCTCACCAAAAATCTTGCTGTGGAATGGGCACCGGATCATATTCGTGTGAACGCGGTGGCTCCCTGGTACACGAAGACACCTTTGGTAGAAACGCTGCTTCAGGATGAATCCTATTTGCAGGATGTGTTGGAACGCACGCCCATGAAACGTGTGGCCGAACCGGAAGAGGTAGCTACAGCCGTGGCTTTCCTTTGTATGCCTGCCGCTTCGTATGTCACAGGACAGTGCCTCGCCGTAGATGGCGGATTTATGGTAAACGGGTTTTAGGAATTGTAATTCAATAGTCAAACGGTGGTCAGGCGCTACGCGCGTCAAGCAGTGGTCATTCCGTGGTCAAACAGTGGTTATTCAGTAGTCAAACAATGGTTATTCTATGGTCAAACGGTGGTCAAGCAGTCAGGCACTGGTCTGCCAATGTTCCTGCTTCTAATGGCTTTTTTCTTGTATCTTTTTACTTTTACTTTTTACTTTTACCTTTTTACTTTTTACTTTTTACTTTTTATTTCCTCCCGTAATCCGCGGGAATCTCTCCCCAGATATGGGTTTCCCATTTGAGGATGGGGATGTTGCCGTAGTCATTTTCTTTGAGCCATTTTTGTGCGCTGTAGACAGCACGAAGCAGTTCCTCGTTTTTTTTACTCCATTTTAGTTTGGTGTTGACCTGCTTTTTTCTGATCCAGGCGATGGCTGTCCGTGAGTCGGAATAAATGGGCATTTGCAATTTGTTTTTCTTCAGCCAGGCCAGCCCCAGCACAATGGCCAGAAACTCACCAATGTTCACCGTCCCCTGGTCATACGGCCCGCGGCGAAAGACTTCCGTTCCGGTGTCGGTAAATACGCCACGGTATTCCAATATCCCCGGATTTCCCTTGCAGGCAGCGTCCACCGAAAGGCTGTATAAGATGGGTTTGCGGTCGGTGGTCAGCTCCTGCAGATTTTTCTTCCCCTTCATCTCTCTGATTTCTTCGTACGGTTTCTCATAAGCCCGCCTGGCCTCTTCAGGAGAAGAAAACGATTTAAACTGTGCTCTTTCGTAGCCGGTAATTTGTTCTTTGCAGGCTTCCCAATTGCTATAAATTCCCGGACGAAATCCCCGCCACACCACATAATATTTCTGCTTTGTATTTTTACCCATAGGGCAAAAATACAAATCCTACCAATATGTAGTCCCTACCAAATCAACCAATATACCGTCCCTACCGGGACTGATAAATCAATTGTTAGCCCCGTCCTTGTGCCGCGGTGCTTTAGCGGGGTAGTCGGGTGCGATATCTTATTTCTTCTTCGGTTTCCCGTTCAAAATCTCCATTTGATGGTTGATGGATTCCTGGTGGATTGCCTTGAAAGCCCGGTTGATAAAATCGCGGCTGAGTCCTTTTTTAGCTCCTTTCTCAATACTTTTATAGATAATATCTTCCCAGCGTTTGTTCTGTAAGATACTGATATTGTTTCTTTTCTTGTACTCACCGATGGTTTCCACCACCTGCATACGTTGTTCGATAAGTTCCAGAAACTGATCGTCGAGCCAGTCAATTTTGCCCCGTAGTTCCTCCAGAACATTCAGTTGCTGCTCATCATGAGGCTGGGGACTGCGCAAAATCAACTTGTCCAGCAAAACAGCCAACTCTTCAGGTGTAATCTGCTGTTTGGCATCGCTCATCGCCACCTTGGGGTTGATGTGCGATTCAATCATCAGACCGTCAAAATTCAAGTCCATGGCTTTTTGAGAAATATCCAGCAACAGGGCAGCATCCCCGCCGATGTGGCTGGGATCGTTCAGCATGGGAATTTCCGGCAGGCGACTTTTCATCTCAATGGGAATCTGCCACTGGGGCAGGTTACGGTAAGTTATCTTCTCATAGGTCGAAAACCCACGGTGGATGAGGCCGATTTTATGTATGCCGGCCTGGTAAATTCGCTCGATGGCACCTATCCAGAGTTCCAGGTCGGGGTTAACCGGATTCTTTATCAACACGCCCACATCGGCACCTTCCATGGCATTGGCAATCTCCTGCACGGCAAAAGGATTTGCCGTGGTCCTGGCGCCGAGCCATAAAATGTCCACGCCGAATTTCAGTGCTTCATATACATGTGTGGCATTGGCCACTTCAATCGTCAACGGCAGACCGGTCTCTTTTTTCGCTTTTTTAAGCCAGGGCAAGCCCTTTGACCCGACACCCTCAAAACTGTTGGGGCGCGTACGGGGTTTCCATATTCCGGCGCGTAGCACATCCACTTTACCGGTTTTCTTCAGGCCGATGGCTGTCTCTATCACCTGTTTTTCCGATTCGGCACTACAAGGCCCGGCAACAACAAGAGGTCTTTGGTTGTACTCTTTCCATTCTGATAAAGGTTTGATTTGCAAATTATTTGACATGATATTAAAGTTTTTAAAGTATCTTTTGAATTTTATTGGATTCGTGAATGAGAGCCGTCAGTTGTTGATGATCTTTTTTATCAATAGCTTTCCGGAAGCGTTGTAATTTTTCAATGTAAGTATCCAGCACCTCCAGCACATAATCGGAGTTTTGATCAAAGACCGGAACCCACATCTCCGCTGAACTTTTTGCCAGCCGGACTGTGGAAGCAAAACCACCGCTGGCAAGGTCGAGGATACGCTTTTCATCTTTCTCTTTCTCCAGCACGGCCAGTGACAAAGCAAAAGCGGAGATATGTGAAATGTGTGATACGTAAGCCGCACTCACATCGTGCTCGTGCGACTGCATGAAGATGACTTTCATGTGTAACGTTTTGTACATCTTTTCTACCAGCGTCAGTGCCCGCGGGGCGCTGTTTTCGCTATCGCAAATAATAGCTGTTTTGTAATCAAACAGCCGGCTGATAGCTGCCAGCGGTCCCGAAAATTCTGTTCCAGCCATAGGATGCGAAGCCACATACTGCGCCCGGTTGGGATGGTTTTGAACCTTCTGTAGAATACCCGCTTTGGTAGAACCCACATCAGTAATTACTTTCTCCGTACCCTGGCAAAGTGTCAATATCTCCGGCAACAATTTTTTGGTTACATCGATGGGGGTGGCGATGATGATCAAATCGGATTGGGTAACAGCCTCTTCCAAGCCTGTGGTGTTGTCCACCAACCTGCTGAGTTTAGCAATGTTGGCGTGCTGCGGATTGATGTCCACGCCGACGACTTTTTGGGCAAACTCACGTTTTTTCAAGTCTAGTGCCATGGAGCCGCCAATTAGCCCGATACCTACAATACAAACATTCATTTAATTGTTCTCCTTTTTTATCATTTTATCATTTTTATTCTTCCGGCAGCTTCCTGTAACCTGCTTTTTTCGGTGCAGAGCGAAAGACGAACATAGCGTACGCCTCCCGAACCGAAAATAAATCCGGGAGTTAGGAACACCTGATTCTTTTCCAGAATGCTATCCGAAAACTGCACAGATCCCCGGCTTTTCCCGGGAATTTTTGCCCACACAAACATGCCCACCTGGTTTTTATCGTAAGTACATTGCAACGCATTTAGTATTTCAAAAGCAATTTTCCTTCTCTCCCGGTAAATTTCATTCAGCTGCCGATACCAGCTTTTGGGCTGTTGTAATGCTTTCACTGCTGCCAGCTGCAACGGTTTAAACATCCCCGAATCCATGTTGCTTTTCACCTGTAAAACAGCACTGACATATTCGGAATGACCGGCCAGCATGCCCAGCCTCCACCCAGCCATGTTGTGCGACTTACTCAGCGAATTCAGTTCCAGCGCAACTTCTTTGGCTCCCGGAATGGTCAGCAAACTCAGCTGCTCATCATTTAAAATGAAACTATACGGGTTATCGTTGATAATCAAAATATTATGACGATAGCCAAAATCAATCAGCGCCTTAAAAAGTTCTACAGAAGCCCGTGTACCGGTGGGCATATTGGGATAATTGACCCACATCATTTTCACGCCGGATAAACCGGTTTTCTCCAAAGCAGCCAAATTGGGATACCAATGGTTGTCTTCCGATAAATTGAAGTAGCGAACCTTTGCTCCGAGCAGACGTGCCACAGCCGAATAGGCCGGGTAACCCGGATTGGGAACCAGCACTTCGTCGCCGGGGTTGAGAAAGGCCATGGAGATATGCATAATTCCCTCTTTAGATCCCATGAGTGGTAGAATTTCGTTGTCGGGATTCAGCTGAACACCAAAGAAGTTACGATACCAGTTTGAGTAAGCTTCACGCAGCTCAGGAATGCCCGAATAGCTCTGGTAAGCGTGATTTTCAGGCTTGCGACTTTCACTCGCCACGGTTTCTATGACCTCTTCGGCCGGTGCCATATCCGGACTGCCGATACCGAGATTAATCACATCGACACCTTGCAGGCGCAATGCAGCAATTTCTTTTAGCTTACGCGAAAAATAGTATTCGCTAACCACGTTTAGCCGGTTTGCCGTTTTAATTTTCATGCACTTTCCCTCCTTTTTCATACTCACCAAAAACTGTTAACTCACCAAGTAGCGGCCTGATGGCATCTAACGACTGGCGGTATTTTTCGTAATTGGAAAAATCAACATCCACATAAAAAAGATATTCCCACTCCTCTCCCACAATTGGCAGTGACTGGATTTTGGTAAGGTTAATTTTGTAGAACGACAAAACCGAAAGCACTTCCGACAGACGTCCTTGTTGGTGAGGAAGCACAAAGCAAAAAGAGGCTTTGTTGATTTGCTTTCCGTTGCGATGGCTTTGGTAATTTTCTTCGTGAGAAACAATTAGAAAACGGGTATAATTCAGTTTGTTGGTTTCGATGCCTTCGGCCAGAATATGCAGGCCATATAACTTTGCTGCCAGCCGGCTGGCAATGGCTGCCACGCCTTCCATGTTACCATCGCTAATCCATTTTGCACTCAGCGCAGTATCTTCCGAATCGACCAACTGGATACCATTTCGGCGCATAGGCGTCAGGAACTCACGGCATTGCTGGAGCGCCATGGGGTGTGAATAGACTTTTCTGATATCGTCCAACGTCTGTCCCGGCAAGGCCAGCAGATGCTGTTCAATACGCAGATACACTTCACCAAGGATACGCAATCCTGATTCGCGCAACAAGGTGTAGTTAGGCAAAATGCTACCCACGATAGAGTTTTCAATGGCTACCATTCCATAATCTGCCCGCTCAAACCGCAAAGCATCAAAAAGTTCGTAAAACGATGTGCAGGGAACAACGTCATAATCATTACCGTCAAAATACTTCCGGATGGCTATTTCGTGGAAAGCTCCACGTACTCCCTGCATGGCTATTTTCATTTTTCTCTTTTTTTCCAAAAAAAAAGCCCCGAATGTTCTTCGGGACTTTTATGATATTGTTTTATTTCTTCATTGACGTCAAACCATATACAGTCCCTTTATACTTCTAAAATAAAAGTAATAAAAGGAGTAAAAGAATATACCTGACGTTTTCTGCATGATCTTGTTTTGCTTTAACACGGCAAATGTAAATAAATATTTTTTATATCAAAATTCTGGAGTGTTTTTTTTGAAAAAAGATAAATCATTATTGCCGCCGGTCGGAATTTAGGATTCTTGTTCTCAAAGCTTCCGGATTGCAAATCCGGAAAAGCAATTGGTTTACTGCTGTAATTATTTCCTGTTAATGTTAAACAGGCTTTTCCCGTCTTTAAAATTCTTCACCCCGCTATCCAGGAACTTGATAAAATGATTCACATTCAGATCGTAAGCTTTGGGCTGTACCAGTACGTTACCTTTGTTATCCATAAGTACATAGAATGGCTGAGCGTTGACACCGAATTTAGAAATCTGGAAATCAGCGTCTTTCTTGCCGAGGGTTTTTTTCATTTTACCATCGTAAGAAGACCTTATCCATTCGTCTTGGGGGAGTTTATATTTGTCGTCCACGTAAAGTGCCAGAATGATATAATCGTTACGTAAACGTTTGAGAACACGAGGATCAGACCAGACATCCGCTTCCATTTCACGACAATTCACACAACCATGTCCGGTAAAATCGATAAAAATAGGTTTGTTTTGCTTTTTGGAGCAAGCCACGGCCTGGTCGTAATCAAAATAACCCTCCAGGCCAAGGGGTAATTTCA
>CAYYOW010000118.1:0-5839 GCA_964473395.1 uncultured Lentimicrobiaceae bacterium
CTGACCAACCCGTTTACCATAGAACTTTGGTCGGATATGCCGGCGAAGATGGAAGCCAAAGCGGGAACGGAATTTGAAATGTTTGAAGGCGACATTACAGGGAAAATTCTGGAGTTGGATCCCAACAAAAAAGTGGTACAACAGTGGTATTTCGGCGATCAGAAAGAGCCTTCCATCGTCACTTTTAAAATTCATCCTGACAAAATGAAAGTTTCACTGGAGCTTCGCCACACCAACATCCCGGATGAAACTTACGACGAGATTACAGAAGGTTGGAAAAAGTATTTCCTCGGTCGGATTAAAGAGTTCTTGGAAATTTGAGGTATGGGATAGGAAATCCCTTTTAAAAAATTTCCAACCACCAAGACTCCCTCGTCACCCAGCGCACAAACCAACCCTATTTCCTCGGAAAAACGAAGGAGAGGATAGAAGACCCTGTCAAACCAACCATCGTTTAATTCAAGGTAGGCACGTGGTCAAGGAGCACCGTGAGAATCTCCTGAAGTTAATCCCCGGCTTGTCCGTTTTTAAAGGATGCGTATACAAAAAAACATTTTCCTCAAAAGCCAAAGGTAAAAAGCCAGTTTATGTGTAATTTTGCCCTCCATAATTACAAATTGACATAAACCATGATTCAACGTAAACAAACCATTTTTCTGTTGCTGGTCATCATTGCTTCGGCTGTGAGCTTTTTCTTCCCACTGGCCAGTTTTATTGGTGCCAAAGATTCAGTACTTCTCTTCGTCCAGAAAGCCCAAAGCCTTGTTCCAGGCTCCACCTTTAACCAAAACGGCTATTTCAGCCTTCCGCTACTCTCAGCTACCGGTTTTGTCATGCTATTTTCGCTTATTACCATTTTCCTATACAAAAACCGGAAAGTTCAAATGCAAATTATTAAAGTGTGTATCCTTGTGGAAATAGTGCTCATCGGACTATTCTTTTTGTACTACGTGGATTTCCTGCAAAAACTTACCGGCGGAACCGCTGAATATAAAACAGCTGTTTTCATGCCTTTGATAAGCTTGGTTTTTCTGGTGCTGGCCTACCGTGGTATTTTACAGGATGAAAAGCTGATACGCAGCGCCGACAGGTTGCGGTAGCTGTTAAATTTTCCTATGCCTGTCAATATCCAGAATTTCCAAATCTTCAACGCGGCCCTTGTCTATGTTAAAGCGAACCAGCGTTATGCTTTTGTGAAAGCCGGAATGGCCGGCAGCACCTGGATTAATGTGTAAAAGCCCGTATTTGCTGTCGGGCATGACCTTTAAAATATGCGAATGCCCTGAAATGAAAAGTCCGGGCCGGTATTTTATTATCAACTCCCTCGCTTGCGGCGTATAGCGGCCGGGGTAACCGCCAATGTGTATCATCAGAACTTTCAGACCTTCCACTGTAAACAGGGCTGTTTTGGAAAAATCTTTTCGCAATTCGCCACCATCAATATTACCATATACGGCACGTATGGTGGCAACAACCTCCAGCTGTTCAATTACTTTCATACTTCCCACATCGCCGGCATGCCATATCTCATCACAACCGGAAAAGAACTCAGGAATCCGGGAATGGAAATAGCCGTGTGTATCGGATAACAGTCCAATTTTTCTCATAATTATTGGTGCCAAATGTACATAAAAGAATGCTATAAGATGGGTAACTCGCCTGCAAAGAGTTCATGTCTGCCTAAAATTCCTGCTACCGGTTTTGATGTGACTTTTGAATATTTTGAAGTGAAAAAACAGCCTGCATTCTCCAGAATATTGTATATTATTTTTTATTTGATATTTCTTGAATTCCACGCATAAAGAAACAACACAGAACCATTTTCCTGTGATACGAATATTCCACTATCTTTACTTAAAAATTAGAACATGGAATTTTTAATTGCACTTCTCGGACTTCTGACGGGCTTTATCATAACCTATTTTTTTATAAATCAGAAACTTAAGTCGCAAAAAGCAGATATTGAAAAGCAAGCGGAGAAGCGCTCCACCACAGCTCTGGCAGAGAAAATGGAGCTGGAAAAACAGCTTGGCATTTTAAACGAACGTGTTGCTTCTCTGCAAAAGGAAAAAGAGGAAGCTACCGGCAAATGGGAAACTGCACAAAAAGGAAAAGAAGAAGCTGAAAAAAGAAACGCAACACTGGAATCAGACTACAACCACTTGCAGGAACGCCTGGATAACGAGCGTAAAGAAGTTGAGAAGCTACAGGAAAAATTCAAAACCGAATTCCAAAATATGGCCAATACCATTCTCAAACAAAATACCCGTGAATTCAACGAGACATCGCATAAAAACATGAGCGATCTGCTGAATCCTCTAAAAGAAAAAATTACTGATTTTGAGAAAAAAGTAGAAGAGACTTATCAAAAAGGAAAAATTGACCAGACAGTGTTAAAGGAAGAACTGAAACGCCTGCAGGAGATGAACATGAAACTGGGCGAAGAGGCCGGCAACCTGACCAAAGCCCTCAAATCGGATTCCAAAAAACAGGGAAACTGGGGAGAAGTGGTTTTGGAGCGTATTTTGGAGCGTTCCGGTCTCATCAAAGACGAAGAGTATTTTCTACAATATACTGCTACCGGTGAAGATGGCAAAACTTATCGCCCCGATGTGGTCATCAAATTGCCTGAAGAAAAGCATCTGATTATTGATGCCAAAGTTTCGCTGACAGCATTTCAGGAATACATTGGTGCAGAAGAAGAGACTAAAAAAGAGCGCTATTTAAAACAACATTTACTTTCCATCCGAAATCATGTAAAGGAACTCAGCGAAAAAAATTACCAAAATCTGAAAGAGCTGAACACGCCTGACTTTGTCCTGATGTTCATGCCTGTAGAGCCGGCTTTCGGGACAGCGGTTCAGGCTGATGCCGACCTTTTTAACTTTGCCTGGGAAAAACGGATTGTCATCGTCAGTCCCACCACATTGTTAGCGACCCTGCGCACCGTTGCCTCTATCTGGAGCCACGAGAAACAGACCCGCAACGCGTTGGAAATTGCCAAACAGGGCGGGAAACTGTATGATAAATTTGAGGGATTTTTAAAAGACCTTGAGAAAATCGGTGACAGCCTGGACAAAGCCCGTGCTTCCTATAGCGAAGCACACAAAAAGCTAGTCTCAGGTCGTGGTAATTTGCTCGGACAGGTGGAGAAGCTGAAAGTTATGGGCGCCAAAGCCACCAAACAAATTGATAAAAAACACCTCGAAGAGTAATGCCTGGAAAGAAATTTATGAAAGAAAACGAAACAACACAGGAAATGGTTTACGGCATCCGTCCGCTGATGGAAGCACTCTATTCAAACAAAGAGGTCGAAAAAGTATTTCTTCAAAAGGGGGCAGGCGGCAAGACCTTCCACGAGCTTATGCCCCTGCTGAATGAACGGGAAATTCCTTATCAGATAGTGCCTGTGGAAAAGCTGAACCGCATCACCCGCAAAAACCATCAAGGCGTTATTGCCTACATTTCACCGGTAACTTTCTACAATATTGAACAGTTGCTTCCGGGGATTTATGAAGCCGGGCACTCTCCTTTTATTCTTATTCTTGACAAGGTTACAGACGTACGTAATTTCGGAGCTATTTTGCGTACGGCTGAAAGCGCCGGTGTGGATGCGGTGCTCATTCCTTCCAAAGGAGCTGCCCAGCTCAACTCAGGAACCATAAAATCCTCGGCAGGAGCCATTTACAAAGTTCCTATTTGCCGGGAACACAACCTTAAAGAAGCCATTAACTTTTTGAAAAACAGCGGACTTCGCATTGCAGCAGTAACAGAAAAAGCCGGAAAAGTCCATTTCGATGAGCAGCTCACCGGACCGCTGGCATTGGTCATGGGTTCCGAAGGGGAAGGCATCTCCGGAGAATATCTGAAACTGGCTGATGTCAAAGTGCGTATCCCTATGCTTGGCACTATTGCCTCGCTCAACGTTTCGGTAGCAACCGCCGTTTTACTTTACGAAGTAGTCAGGCAACGGGAGTTACAGAAATAAGTTATCATTCAGGAGAAGAAGTAGGGGAAAATACTAATTCTCTATTTAAAAATCTCACACACAGCTGCTTCCAGGTTATCACGCAACGAACGATAGGTTTCGCGGAAAGCGTCACGGCAAGACGATAAATCTAACCATTTTACTTCGGTGATGTCTTCTTCCAACTGTGGTTTCAGCGCGCCGGTGTACGACGTCTCCATCAAAAACCAATATGTCTTTTTAAGAAACAACTTCTCTTTGTAAAAGTAAAAATGAAAGCTGGATGGCAGTGTTCCGGCAATGTGCAAACCGGAAACACCCGTTTCTTCTTCCACTTCGCGCAGAGCACAATGTTCAATATCCTCCTTTCTGTCCACCTTTCCTTTGGGTAAATCCCAAATATTCCAGCGCCTGATAAACAGCAGTTTGCTTTCGCTGTTACGCACCACACCGCCGGCGGCTTCCACATATTTGAAATGCTTTTTCAAATGACGAAACATTTTCTCCGGGTCGTATCCGTAAATAACCGTATCGTGCCGGTTTTCGTTATCAATCCAGTCTTGGACAAAAGAATACAGCGTCATTTTGTCTTCCACAAAAAAGCCTTCAACACCGGGATACTCTTCTTTATTTTCAGTAATAACCAGAACGTTATCAAGATAATAGATGGTATACATAGCAATAATATTTGAACACAAAGATAAGGAATTGTAATAGGAAATGGAAACAGTGAGAAGTCGGAAAATCCGACAGGAAGTATCGGAGAAAAATTTTACTTTTGTCGTATGATAGTTAACCCTGTAACAGCGGATGCAATTGCCCTGCATCTACTGAAGATAAATGCCATAAAACTCAGTCCTGACAAACCTTTTACCTGGGCTTCGGGATTGCATTCGCCCATATACTGCGATAACCGGCTGGCACTTTCCTATCCTGCCATTCGTGATTTTATCCGGAAGGAGTTAACCAAAGCGGTGCAAGAAAATTTTAGCCATACCAACCTTGTTGTGGGAGTAGCCACGGCTGGCATCCCGCAGGGCATATTGGTTGCGCAAGAATTGAACCTGCCTTTTGCTTACGTGCGTTCGTCAGCCAAAACCCACGGCATGACAAACCGTATTGAAGGATCTGTTCAAAAAGGACAAACAGCCGTTGTGGTAGAAGATTTGGTGTCCACAGGCAAAAGCAGTTTGGCGGCAGTAGAAGCTTTACGTGATGCAGGAGTTCAGATAACAGGTATGGTTTCGGTTTTTACTTACGATCTGCCCATAGCCCGTGAAAATTTTGAGAAAGCAAATTGCCATTTGGTGTGTCTTTCGGATTATCATCATTTGATGGATGTGGCACTATCAAATAATTTTATTGACAACTCCATGATTGAGTCGCTTTATGCCTGGCGCGAAGACCCACAAAAATGGAGCGAAACACACGCCGGTTAGATGAAGAATTACACCAACATATTCGATTAATTAACAAACAAATATACCCGATGAAAATAGACGGAAAAAAGGCTGTAATTTCAGCCAACCAAAATAAAGTATTTCAGTTTCTGAGCGATTTTAATAACTATGAAAAGCTGATGCCCGAACAGATTGTGAACTGGCAATCCGACAAAGAGACCTGTTCATTTACCATCAAGGGGATGGCCGATTTACAGCTGAAATTTGCCCGGAAAGAGGCATCGAAGCTGCTGGAGCTGGTTCCCGAAGGAAAGACTCCCGTGAAGTTCTCGTTGCTGGTTCATCTGGAACCGGATGCCCTGAACGAGCAGAAAACCGTGGTAAATGTCCACGTGGATGCCGATCTGAATCCCATGCTGGCCATGATTGCCAAACGCCCTTTTGAAAACCTTGCCAATACCATCTCCGAAGA
>CAYYOW010000119.1:0-5776 GCA_964473395.1 uncultured Lentimicrobiaceae bacterium
CCATGAGCAACAATAAATCACATTCAGGATTTGCCTTCTTTTCAGGCATGGTCATTGGCGCTGCTATCGGAGCCATTGCAGGCTTACTGTATGCACCCGAAACCGGCGAACAAACGCGAAAAAAAGTAGTAGATAAAACCAGAGAGATGTCTGACGAACTGCTGGATCAGTTTGACGATTTAAAAGAAAACGTAAACAGGATTCTGGAAGATGTTAAAAGAACAGGTTCCGAATTGCTGGAAGATGTCAAGACAGCCGGCACAGAAGCCCTGGAAGACGTCAAAAAAACCGGTGCCAGTGTTATTGAAGATGTTAAAAATGCTTCTAAAAGTTGATGCGGTTTAATGCAGATAAAACGGCCAACCACCTGGAAAAAATTCCTGATGGTTGGCTTTCATTTATTATCAGATGAAGAAAAAAGAAAAATACCGGATGGGAAATTCAGATATCGGGCAACCCATCAAATCACTGATTGATGAGCTTAAAACTTATGTAGATCTCCAGCTGGAATACAACAAAGTAGCTTACCGTAAAAAATCGGCGGAATTGATAGGCAGGCTGATACTGTTTTTCGTGTTGTTTGAAGTTTTTGTGTTCGTTCTCATGTTTTTATCCTTTGCTTTTGTCAATGGATACGCTTCGCAGGGAGGGACACGCATGGGTGGGTTCCTCATAGTTACCGGTTTTTATCTTTTTATAGCACTTATCCTTTACGCTTTCAGGGAACCTGTTATCTTTTCAACCATTCGGAAAATCCTTGGAAAAAACTTTTCCAGTACCAGGGAGAAACAGTTTCTTGCCGGAACGAGTTTTTCCAATGAAAAGATGACCGATAAATACCTGGAACAACTGAAAGACAAAAACAGAAAACAGGAAAATAGTATCAGGCAACAGTTTAATACGGTACGCGATGCCTTTAACATGGTGAACATTGCAAAAGCCATGATAAATACGGGTGTGCAGGCTTTTGTAACCACCTCAACCATTATCCGTACCGCTTTTCAGTTAGCCAAACGGCTAAAAACAAAAAACAGGAAAAAATTAGAAGACTAACCCTTTCCTGCCTGTAATTTACCGGACAAATATTGTGAACCTCTTATTAAATGGTCATTATATCTTTTTCTTTCGCTTCAAAAAGTGCTTCTATTTTGCCGGTATATTTATCTGTTAGCTTCTGAATTTCATCCAGCAGGCGCTTTACATCATCTTCCGGAACACCTTCTTTTTCCAGCTTTTTTGCATCATCGTTGGCCCCACGGCGAACATTACGAATAGCTACTTTGGCATCCTCAGTCACCTGCTTTGCTTTTTTCACCAAATCAAGCCGCCGCTCTTCCGTAAGCGGAGGGACACTAATGCGAAGAATATCGCCTTCATCCATCGGATTAAATCCAAGATTGGCATTCATTATTGCTTTCTTAATATCATGTATTGTGCTTTTGTCAAACGGCTGAACCACAATAGAATGCGGGTCAGGAGTACTGATATTAGCCGTTTGCTCAATGGGAGCCTGGGTTCCATAATACTCAACCCGGATGCCACTCAGCATGCCAGGGGAAGCCTTGCCTGCTCTGACTTTTTGGAATTCCTGTTCCAAATGGCGGAGAGAATGCCCCATACTTTCTTCAGCTTCTTCTAAAACGAAAATTGCGTCATCGGTCATAATGATAATTTTTGTTGCACAAATTTATTAAAGTTCGCCAAATATCCGACAAAAATTATGTTAAATATACAATGCTGCTGATTAAGTATAAATTTATATTTTTGTTCAAAACAAATCATCATGGAAGAGGCTTCGGTTATCTCACTTCAGGAACTATCGGTTTTTCAGAAAAATAAATTTGTTTTGGCTCATGTAAACCTTCAGGTCAGGAAAGGGGAATTCGTTTATCTGATCGGGAAAACGGGAAGCGGGAAATCGAGTCTGTTGGAAGCTATTTTCGCAGAATTACCAGTAGAAGCAGAGAAAGCAATGGTTTGTGATTTTGACTTATTAAATCTGAAAAAAAATAAAGTACCTTTCCTGCGGCGAAAAATGGGTATTATTTTTCAGGATTACCGGCTCCTCGAAGACAGAACCATTGAAGACAACCTCCTTTTTGTATTGAAAGCTACCGGCTGGAAAGACAGTGAAGCCATCAACAAGCAGGTTATGGAGGTTATGTCGGATGTGGATTTAATAGCCAAACTGAAAGCACGGCCTCATCAGCTATCGGGTGGCGAGCAGCAACGTGTAGCCATCGCCCGGGCATTGCTGAACAATCCCGAACTTATTCTTGCTGATGAGCCTACCGGAAATCTCGATCCGGAGACCTCCAACGAAATTATGCGCCTGCTTTTAAAAATCTGTCAGGAAGGTCGCGCGGTAATTATGGCAACCCACAACTACAACCTGATTCATAAGTTTCCCGGAAGGGTAGTCAAATGCGAAGAAGGTAGTATTATCGACTCAGGTAATAAGCCCGATTAGCTTTTCCACATTGTCTCCATTTATATAGATGGTTTGCAAGCATAGCTGCCGCTCAATTTTCATGGTAGCTGTAAATCTTTTTCCCATCAGGTCAGCCAGTTGAATTTTCATTTCCTGAACCCCATTTGCAAGTACACACAGCTTATTCAAATTACTGCCGCTTAGCACCTTATCATTGACAAGGGCAAACCGTCCGTTGTAAAGAGCATTCAACAGTTTAAGTTTCAAACCTGTTGCCTGGTCTGTGAAAAAAATATTTATATGCGCATTTTTTATTAAGTCGTTGAGCAGGTCATCATCAGGGTTGGCAATCATCTCAGCCAAAGGGTTCGCAGCCACCAGCCGCCACAACGACCGCGGGGGATTAAGCCCTGCAATTTTAAATGGGATTTTCGAATTCCTAAACACCTCATTCAGAAGTATGGTAACTGCATTAATATTTTCAGGCACTGACAGATTGCCGTGATACAAAACATATTTTCCCTGCCCCGTTATGCTTCTGACGACCGTATATGGATGAAAAGCAGGGACATAGGCAACCGGCTTATATCGTGCAGAGAAGTATTCATAATCTGCACGGGAAATAGCCAGAAGAAGATCGGCCTTTGCCAGTATCTTCTCATATTTCTTCAACTTAACCGCTTCATTAAAATAATAGTACTTCTTAAACAGATCTGTCTCAGCCCCGGAAAGGCCATTGTAGTATTCATGCTCAACGTTATGGGTACGTACAATACGTTTCCGGTATTTCAATCTTTTTTCCCGCAAAAGCCCTGAAGTATGCAACCCTTCCATAAGAATAGGATAATCATCTTTAAGTAAATTGTTTATAAGATGCTCCGAAATACGTGTTTCAATAATGTAAGGGCTGCTTTTGAAAAGATGCTTTTTGGAGATATCACGCTTGTAATAACGAACCTCATGGAAAATTTCCTTCAGCTCCGGGGCTTCTTTTCTACCATACTCAAAACAATGAAGATGTACTTTTACACCATGTTCGGCCAGCGCTTTGGCTTTGTAAAAAACATCGATTACCCCGCCGTAGTTTGCCGGATATGGAATATCAAACGAGATGATGTGTAAATGAATATCAGATATATTTTGCATAAACTTTCTTCAGCTTTTTCGACTCGTTTTCCCAATTAAGTTCGCGGGCAGCTTTCCGGGTGTTCTGTTTCCATAGTAACAACTTTTCAGGCCGGGAAAAAATCTCATTTACTTTCTGTGCTATATGCTGCGGCTGATGGTCGGAGATAAAAGTCCCAACATGATAAGTGTCAATTATTTTCCTTATCTCCACCAAATCGGAAGCCAAAACAGGAACACCGGCATGAAGATAATCAAAAATCTTGTTGGGAAGGCTAAATCGGTAGTTTATATTTGTATCCTTGTCCAGTGACAGACCCAAGTCGGCTGTAGCAGTGTATTGCATTAGCATTTCATACGGCAGACGTGGTTTAAACAGTACTTTCTCTTCGAGATGCCATCGTTTTACATTTTCTTTTAAAAGTCCCAGCACATCACCACCGCCGACAATCAGCAAAACAGCACTATCCACATATTGCATAGCCTCCACCATCTCCTCCGCCCCACGCTGCACATTAATGCCGGAGCCCTGCAAAATCATAATCTTTTTATCCTCCGGCAAGGAGAGCGAAGTCCGGCTTTTTTTCACAATCTTCCGTACGGTTTCCGGAACATTTCTGATAACCACAGGACGAACGCCATACTCCCCGGCATAGAGGTCGGCAATGGAATCGCTTACCGTAATAACATCTTTCAACCCGGGAAAAATCCATCGCTCCACCAGTTTCCATATTTTCCGCTTGAGATGGTTATTTTGTAATTCGGGAACGCCTGTAAAATATTCATGGCTGTCGTAAACCAATGGAATTCGCCGAAGCTTCGACACGAGATAATTTGGTAATAACGTATCCAGATCGTTGGAAACCAACAAATCACACTTATGAAATAGCAGAAAAAAGAAAAGGCGGATTTGAAAACAGGTATAAAAAGCAGTCCCTTTTTCAAACAGGAGTTTCATCCGGCGTACCGGGTAGGGGCGTGTGTCCATACGTGGGCTGTTGTGCATCCTCCGTCCGACCAAAACAAGGTCAAAACCCAATTCGTACAATGACCGGCAGACCTTTTTCACCCGCTGGTCGGTAACCAGGTCATTAATAACCGAAACTATCACTTTTTGTCCCAAATTTTCCGAAGTTGAAGCCTTATATAAATAACATTTTTTCGGGCTATAATTGTCTGCTGCACAAAAATAAGGAAAGTGCCAATGCCGATACAATCTTTTCTAACTAAAATCAAACCCAATCGGGTTAATCTCTATCTTTGCTTTTTTATTTTAGACACGAATGAAAAAATTATACCGCGTTATAGCTTATGTATTCCCCTATTGGGGTCATTTGCTTGCCAATTTGTTTTTCAACATCATTACCATTGTTTTTTCCCTGTTCTCACTTGCTTTGCTCATTCCATTTTTAAACCTGCTATTTGGCATGAATAAACTGGTTACAGTGAAGCCGGCGTTATTTTTCAGTACCCATTCGGCTTTAAATTACCTGAACTATTATATCAGCCAGATTATCATTCACCAGGGGAAACTTCAAGCTTTGGTTTTTATTTGTATCGTCATTCTGGCCTCCTTTTTCTTCAAAGACATCGGACGATATTTTGCCATGTATTTTATCACTTCGGCTCGCTCCGGAGCCATTCGTGGTGTTCGTGACGACCTGTATGCCAAGTTGCTTATTCTTCCACTGTCGTACTATACAAAAAATAAAAAAGGTGATTTGATTACCCGTATTACTTCCGATGTGCAGGAGTTGGAGATATCCATTCTCAATTATATCGAAGTGCTGGTTCGCGACCCATTGACCATCATTGCCTATCTTGCCTTTATGATTAGCCTGAGCCTGAAACTCAGCATATTTGTTTTGGTCATTTTGCCGGTTACCGGAATATTTATTGGTACCATCGGGAGAAATCTCAGGAAAAATTCTGTTATTCTTCAAAACCTGTTTGGCGGCCTTATGTCTATCATTGAAGAAACCCTTTCCGGCTTGAGGGTGATCAAAGGATTTAATGCCATTCCATATTTCAACAAGCGCTTTGTTGCTATGGATAAGGTCTATTATCACAAACAGGTCAGTGTAAACCGACGTCGTGATCTCTCCTCACCATTGAGTGAGTTTTTGTCTTCACTTGTTATTGTTGTTATTTTGTGGTTTGGAGGACAGATGGTCATTTCTCCCCATTCTACTATTCAGGCAGCCGATTTTATTACTTTTA
>CAYYOW010000120.1:0-5659 GCA_964473395.1 uncultured Lentimicrobiaceae bacterium
ACTGTCGCAGTACAATAACCATGCGCTAAAATTAAAAAAGATTTTTGAACGAACGCTGGCCATGGTGGAAGAATACCATCCTGATGAGCTGGCCATCGAAGCACCTTTTTATGGAAAAAACGTTCAGTCGATGCTGAAACTGGGTAGGGCACAAGGTGTTGCCATGGCAGCAGCTTTGTACAAAGGGCTTCCTATTTTTGAATATTCGCCTAAAAAAATCAAGCAATCCATCACCGGAAATGGCAATGCTTCCAAAGAACAGGTAGCCGGCATGCTCAAATCTATTCTGGATTTCAAAGAAATTCCGGCAAAGCTGGACGCCACCGATGGGCTGGCTGCTGCCGTTTGCCATTTTTTTCAGGGTGATATGGCTTCCACATCCGGACATTACAACAACTGGTCGGGCTTTTTGAAAGACCATCCCGAAAGGCTAAAAAAGTAGAAACCGGTGTCAATCACATCAACTTCTGCTGCAGCTTCCACCAACGGTCGGGAAGTTCCTGCTTGAGTGCCTGTTGGTAATCGGCATAAGAACAAGGGGTGTAAGGATATTTTAATTTCCCTTTTCCTGTTTTGCTTTTTATCGGGATGTCGATCCACCAGCGGTCGGTTTTTTTACTTTTCATAAAGAGAAGTTCTTCTTTATAATCTTCGAGCCAGACCCTGAACCTAATGAAGTCTTTGCTGTTTTTATCAGGGATATCATTTTGCCGGTTGGCATAACCATCCAAAAAATACCAAATCATCTGTGCCACCAGCTGGGCCGTCTGGTTCCTGATATCGTATGCCGGATTAAATTCGTAAAAGCCAATACTGGTGAGCTTGTCGTTCATGCCGGCGTAGCGACAAATATGACAGGCTTCTTCGCCATTCAGCCCGTTGGGCCCCGCATAGTAGCTTCCGGGAGCATCGGCAGCACGGATAGCAGAAATATCAAAAGTTACCAGTTCGGCATTGCGGACCATAGGCTCAGTTTCGGCAATGTTGGCACGCACATTTCCAAGGCGGTTAATCTCAAAAAAGAGTTTCTTCATGAGCTGTAATGCATCGCGGTTTACAAAATAACTCTGGTAGCCAATGTTGGTATAGTTAAAAAGGAAGTTGGGCTGGTACAAGATGATACGGCTGAGGTAAGAGTGGGCATTCAGGTCTTCTTCTTCCTGCCCGAGGTCGAAAACGGGATCGATGGCTGCGATGTTGATGAGGCGGCCAATATTTTTGTAAGCAAGATAGTTGGCGTAAGTCAAATCCTGGCTTCCACCGATAATAATGGGTAAAATATCCTGTCGGATGAGTGTGGCAACAACTTCTTTCACAGCAAAATAGGTATCCTCAACGTTGTTCCCCTGTCTGATGTTGCCTAAATCGGCTATTTTTATGTTATTCCAGTGCGACAACAGAGGATAGAGTTGTTCGCGAACTTTGTCAGGAGCTTCCGCACAACCAATATTTTTCAGTGATTTTCTGTCTTCATTTACACCGAAGATGGCAATCTTTATATCCGCCAGGTCAGGGAATTGCCCTGCTTCCGTAAAGGGGTCAATCAGGTTTCCAACATAAAAATTTACGGTTTCTTCTGCGTACGCGGAAAGGTCAAAGCTTATTGGCTCAAAATAAATCTCAATATCCATATATTATCGCTTACTTACAGGGGACTAAAATAGTAATTTATCCGGTGCAGACAAGCTGTGTGAAGAACATTTTGGCAAGGAAGATGGCTTATATAAAAAGCTTACTTCTTCTTTTTTACATACCGTTTTTTAGGCATATTTTTCGGGTCTTTGGCAATGGCGTAACAATCTTCCAATGTCAAAGAGGCGGCCTCCATATCTTTGGGAATCTTATAGTTTTGTTTCTTGATGACCAGATAAGGTCCCCAGCGGCCGTTCAGCACCTGCACATCGGGGTCTTTATCGTAACTTTTGATAAGTTTCTCTCTCTCTGCTTTTCGTTTGTCTTCAATAATCTGGATGGCCTCTTCCAGTGTTACAGATGCGGGATTATACTCTTTTTTAATAGAGAAAAAGAGCTTGTTATGTTTTACGTAAGGTCCGAAGCGGCCAATAGCAACGGTTACTTCCTCTCCTTCGTACTGGCCAAGGCTGCGTGGAAATTCAAAAAGTTTAAGCGCTTCCTCCAGTGTAATTGTTTCCAGACTTTGCCCTTTTTGCAGACCCGCAAAGCGGGGCTTTTCTTCCGAATCGGTATCACCAATCTGAGCAATAGCCCCGTAACGGCCGATTTTGACATAGATATTTTTTCCGCTTTTGGGATCTTTTCCAAGTAGTTTCTCACCACTGAATTTTCCGGAATTTTTCAACGTGTCCTGCACTTTTTCATGGAAAGGGCCGTAAAATTCTTTAATAATATGATTCCAGGCCTTTTTGCCTTCGGCTATTTCATCAAATTCCTTTTCCACATTGGAGGTGAAGTTGAAGTTGATGATGTCATCGAAATGCTGTAACAGAAAGCGGTTCACCAGCGTGCCTATGTCAGTAGGGAAAAGTTTGGCTTTTTCGTTTCCCGTATTTTCCTTGGTGATGATTTCTTCGATTTGTCCGTTTTTCAGAATGATATTCCGAATTTCTCGCTTTTCACCGGGACGACTTTCTTTTACCACATACTCGCGCCGTTGAATGGTGGAAATAGTCGGGGCATAAGTAGAAGGTCGGCCAATTCCCAACTCTTCCATTTTCCGTACCAGGCTTGCCTCTGTGTAGCGGGGGGGGTGTTTGCTGAATGTTTCCACTGACTTCATCTCCAGCAACGTAAGTGAGGCATCTTTTGCCAGAGGCGGTAGAATAGACGTTTCCTGTTTTTCTTCGTTGGTCTCTTCGAGGCTTTCGCGATAGACTTTCAGAAAACCATCGAATTTGATGATTTCCCCGTTGGCCACAAACATTTTGTCGGCTCCGGAAGATTTGATTTTCACATTGGTTTTTTCCAGAATGGCATCGCTCATCTGCGAGGCAATGGTCCGTTTCCAGATAAGCAGGTATAAGCGTTCTTCTTCGCGCGATCCACTGATGGAAGCGTGGTTAAAATAAGTGGGACGGATGGCTTCGTGTGCTTCCTGGGCTCCTTTACTTTTCGTGGTGTATTTCCGGATTTTCACATACTCTTTTCCATAAAGCGATTCAATTTCCGCTTTGGCAGCCCCGATAGCCTGTCCTGACAGGTTCACCGAGTCGGTTCTCATATAAGTTATCCGCCCCGATTCGTAAAGCCGTTGTGCCACACGCATGGTGTTGGCAACCGAAAAGCCCAGCTTGCGTGAAGCTTCCTGCTGCAGGGTGGAGGTGGTAAACGGTGGTGCGGGCGATTTTTTCCCCGGCTTTTTCTCTACTGAGGAGACGTTAAAAGTCGCACCTACCTGATTTTCTACAAAACTTTTGGCTTCTTCAAAAGTCTTAAAACGCTCGGCATATTCTGCCGTAAATCGCGTAGTTTCTTTTCCATCGGCTAAACTGAATTCGGCAAGTGTACGGAAAGCCGAAGAGGTTTTGAAACTTTTAATCTCTTCTTCTCTTTCCACAATCAACCTTACGGCCACCGATTGCACCCTGCCTGCCGAAAGTGAAGGTTTCACTTTTCGCCATAACAAGGGAGAAAGTTCGTAACCCACCAAGCGATCTAGTACCCTGCGCGCCTGCTGTGCCGAAACAAGATTCTTGTCAATACTTCTCGGATTTTCAATGGCATTCAGAATGGCAGATTTGGTGATTTCATGAAAGACAATACGTTTACTCTTTTGTTCGTTGAGTTTGAGTGCATTGAAAAGGTGCCACGAAATAGCTTCTCCCTCACGGTCTTCATCAGAGGCAAGCCATACTGTTTCCGCTGCTTTAGCCATCTTTTTCAACTCGCTTACAAGCTTTTTCTTGTCGGGGCTAACTTCATATTGTGGTTCAAAGTCATTCTCCACATCTACACTGAGTTTTTTTGAATCTAAATCCATCACGTGCCCCAGGCTGGATTTAACGGTGTAATCTTTTCCCAGGAAACCTTCGATGGTTTTGGCTTTGGCGGGTGATTCGACAATCACTAAGTTTTTGGCCATAATCTATATTTTATGTGTCCACATTTTTTAAAAATGCGCTGCAAAAGTAATATAATTAAACAATATGGTTAAGCCCGGTTCCCTTTTCCCTGAAAAATTATGTCCAATCCTGGTGAAAGGTTTCAGGAACAGGCCTTTTCCGGTAAGGGTAGCAGGACTGGCGTTGCGTAATGTTTTTTAGAAAGAATCAGGAAAGAAAGGCCGGCATCTGTTCACCTTCTCTACTGATAACCAGATTTATAGTTTTCAAACTGAAGCTTCACAAGACTATTTTTCAAACTAAGAAAGAGTTTTTTTACTATCAAAAACCGATTCTATTAAACACTCTTCAGGAACGGGTGGTAATCGCCGGTAAGACCCAATGGTTTTTGGGTGCGAATGTTATGAACAATTTCGATGCTGTTGCGGGCTTCTTTGGTGCCGAAGCCGTTTCCGGCCTGTATTTGCCTGTAGCTTTCCGTATGCAAATCGGTAAATCCACCGCTGAATTCTATCTCTTCGTCATTTATGGTGATGGAGCGGTAGGTAGGAAGTCCGTTTTCAGCGGCCTTTTGCGGCAAGTCACCGCGGTCGAGGCTCAGAAACCAACGTACACGTGCCTGCTTAAGCTGTAAAAATCCGGCAGCCTTATTTTCCTGATACAGATGGACTCTGTTTTCCTGTACCTCTCCGAAAATCCAGCTTAGCATATCGAAAAAGTGAATTCCAATGTTGGTTACCAGGCCTCCCGATTTGGCGATATTGCCTTTCCAGGAATAAAAATACCACTTCCCCCGTGAGGTGATATAGGTAAGGTCAATATCATAAATCTTATCGGCAGGTTGGGAGGCAATTTTCTTTTTCAAAGCTATAATGGAAGGATGAAGCCGCAGCTGGAGAATATTGAATATTCTTTTTCCACTCTCTTTCTCTATTTCCTCCAGTCCGTTAAGGTTCCACGGGTTTAGCACCAGCGGTTTTTCGCAAATAGCATAGGCTCTGTTTCGCAAAGCCAGCCTGATATGTGCGTCGTGCAGGTAGTTGGGGGAACAGATACTGACGTAATCTACTTTGCCCGACTCTTTTCGCCGCAGTTTGTCCAGGTGGCGGTCGAAACGTTCCGGTTCGGTAAAAAAATCGGCATGTGGGAAAAACGAATCAATAATACCCACACTGTCGAACGGGTCAAGGGCAGCTACCAATTCATTACCGGTTTCTTTTATGGCTTTCATGTGCCTCGGGGCGACATATCCGGCAGCACCTATCAACGCAAATTTTTTTGACATGGGAATAGCGTTCTAATGTTTCTGCAAAGATGCAAAATTTCAACTTGCCGGAAATGGAAATACGGTAAGAGAAAAAATCCCGGCTTTTGGAGCCCGGATAAATCTTAAATCTTGTTTATTTAAGAAGATCAAAAAAAAAGCTTCTTTTCTTTTTTAAGGGAGCCATCTTATTCTCCGGATACAATCTCCTCAATCACATGCGGGAAATATTTGTATTCAAGCTGATGAATTTTTTCTGCAAGGCTTTCCGGTGTTTCGGTTTCCTGAACTACTGTTTCAGCCTGAAAGATAATTTTTCCCTCGTCGTAATTCTCATTTACAAAATGAATGGTAA
>CAYYOW010000121.1:0-5503 GCA_964473395.1 uncultured Lentimicrobiaceae bacterium
AATCCCGTACGGACTACTTTTCTTAACCCTAAAACACTGACATAAAGTGTTTTAGGGTTTTGTTTTTCTACCCTTTCCCTACCTTTTTTCCCTTCATTTGCGTTTTCTGTCCTCTGCCAACACCTGCTAACAGAAAAAAATGAGCAGTATTTTCCCAAATTGGGAATATCTTCCGGCTTTGGGAAAAATATTACAAATACAATAGTTTTCACCGGTTAAGCCCACCCTTTTCCATTACACTGATACAAAGTATGTTATAAAAGGCAACACCTTTACATTAGTTTTTGGTATAACCATTGCTAATAATAATAGGATTATTGTTTAATATTGGATAATATATTTACTTTTATACCTATGAAACATTAAATACTAAGCACAATGAAAACACTAAAAATATTTGGGCTGTTACTTGTAGGTTTGTTGACAATTACAGGGTGTAACAATCCAAAGCCCAACAGCAGCGGTACGATTAAAAGTATGGAAGATCTGGTTGTAAGCAACAACTTCAACTGGAAGACCACTAAGACGATTACTGTCAATGTCAAGACGCCCGTTGATGAAAGTGACCAGCTTTTCAAAATTTATTCCATTGATGGCCAGCACCTTCTCTACACAGGCTATGCAGATCCGGGATCAGACATGATTGCTGCAAAAATCACTGTTCCCACCAGCTTTAATATGGTAAAACTTATTTATGGCCCCGGCAACAGATACAAACCAGTAACAGTTGGTATTGGGAATGATCTCTCCTACGATTATAACAGCTTTAAAGATGCAGCAACAACTGCTTCCGTTTGTGATTTGAGTGGATTCATTACTTATTCGCAGGGTGGTTGGCGTGCCTCTGCTCATGGCAATAATCCGGGAACCATCCGCGATGCACATTTCGCCGAAGTCTTTCCAAAAGGCTTGGTAATCGGCGATCCGAACCATTATACAATAACACTTACGAGCTCTAAAGCCGTTAAAAAGTTTTTACCTGGTGGAGGCCGCTCCAAGTTATTGCATAGCAGTTATAAGAATCCGACAAGCTATCAGCGAGTGGCAGGTAATTGGGGTGGACAAATTGCCGCCGCCATGATAAATGTGGAATTTGATAAAAAGGGATTTCTTGGTACCAACAGCCTAAAGTTGGGCGATCTGGTTTTCAGAAATGGTACTTTTGAAGACATGAGTATCAAAGATTTCCTTGTAATTGCCAACAAAGCCATCGGAGGTGGCGGTTTAAGCGGCTATACTATTGAAAAAATTGCCAACGCCGCGGAGCTGATTAATGTAAACTTTGATGAGGGTAAAGCTCTTAACTATTTTACCTGCCCTTCCACGGGCGGCCCCGACGAGTGTGGGTGTAAAGGAGGATTACGTTCACTTACCATGAAATACAATGGAAAAACTGCTGCCAGTATTAGAGTAAAAGAAAGAAGAGGAAACAAAACGATATTTAGCGGTACGGTGAACCCCGGAGGGACTTTTACATTTAAGGGGTCACGTAGCAGCAATAAAATGTATAGCAATATTGATTTCTATGTCAATGGCAAGAAAAATACGCGGATGCACACTACCTGTTCCGTAAACCTATACAAAGGCGATGTGTATGGTGATTTTACCATAATAGACGGCATAAGCAAAGACGGATTACATCTGTGCGAACAGCCTAAAGATGCCTGTGGCTGTAAATCACAGATGTATTCGCTGACCATGCGCTACAATGGAAGCAGCACATCAGAGATAACAGTGAAAGAGAAAAGGCATAAGATTGTTATTTTCAATGATATTGTGGCTCCGGGAAGTAAGTTTAGCTTTACAGGATCCGGATCGGATGGTAAAATATATAAAACTATTTATTTTTACGAAGATGGTGTGAAAAATGCTACCATGAGTACAAAATGTAACGGTGGTGTTAAAGTTGGAAAAGCCTATGGCCACTTCACTGTCATTGCAGGTGTTAGCAAAGGTAATACCCCACTTTGTGCAGGAAGTGTTACACCCCCTCCGGGAGGATCGACCACTTCTTATACAGGAACGCTGGCTTATGAAGATTTGTGGCCTTATAAAGGGGATTACGACTTCAATGATTTGGTTATCAACTACAATTTCAGTATCACAAAAGATGACAAACAGTACGTTCAGAACATTACCGCGACTTTTATCATTTATGCTTTCGGAGCCTCTTTTCACAATGGCTTTGGCTTCCAGTTCCCTAATGTGAAGCCTAACCAGATTATCCAGGTAACGGGTTCCAACATCGCTTCCAACAGTATTTTTTCACTCACTTCCAAAGGCCTCGAAAAGAGACAATCTAAAGCAACAGCAATAGTTTATGACGACAGCTGGCGGCTGATGCCTTCTCCTGGCAAAGGCATTGGTGTAAATACTGAAATGGATGCACCTTTTGTTACGCCTGATACCATCGTGATGCATATGGTTTTTTATAAGAATGGCGCTTTTGCACCGGGTGGACCGGTGAAATACAGCACCCTTGACATTGGAAACTTCAATCCGTTCCTTGTTGTCAATCAGCAAAGAGGCATTGAAGTCCATCTTCCCAACCATGCACCTACCGACCTTGCCGACACCAAGTTGCTGGGAACCGGCGATGACAACAGTATCCCGGCCAACGGCAGATTTTACAAAACGAAAAAAAATCTACCCTGGGCAATAAACGTTCCGGCTGTCTTTGTGTGGCCAATTGAAAAACAGGATATTACACAATCTTATAACTACTTTGGTGATTGGGCTGAGAGCGATGGTACGCTTTTCCCCGACTGGTATAAAGATAAACCGGGATACCGGAATACAGAGTTACTCTATACAAAGCACAAATAAAGCTCTATTTGGAATTACAACAAAACCCGGCCAAAAGCCGGGTTTTGTTGTAATCTTAAATAATACGTTACTAGCCCTACAACTACTTTTTCAAAACTTTGCCGTAAAAGCTATTTCCAGCATGGGAAAGCCGGAGCAAATATATACCAGGATGTAACTGAGACAGGAAAGCATTGTGAAAAGAAAGTCGTGAACCTGAAACCTGAAGAACTTTCTCAAACAGCATTTTCCCCTCTAACGAAAAAAGCGCCAGCTGCACTTTACCGAAAATATTCTGCGGTACATCTACGGAAAAACTATCACGGAAAGGATTGGGGTAAACGGTTAAATCATCTACATCTGCTTTCGGATGGAAAATACCGAGAATTCCTGCCAGATAAGCATCGGCTTTGGCAAAATCAGGAATACCCCAACCCATGAGCGAATTGGGATTGCCGGCAAAAGAGGCAGTTTTTTTCAGTGCATCAATAATCTGCATGTTTGTAGCCAGGGGATGCGCTTCCCACAAACAGGCGCTCATACCGGCCAAAACCGGCGAGGAAAAGGAGGTTCCACTGGCACTGGTTATAGAGTCGGTTGAGTTGGCGACTGCATCACCCTGTCCCAAAGTCATAACGGTGGGTTTAATACGGCTATCGTAAGTGGGGCCAATAGAGCTGAAAGAAGCACGTGTTCCTGTTGTCGTTACTGCTCCGGCGGTTAATACACTGTCGCCATCGGCAGGAGCACCAATCCAAGGAAAGGTGATACTTTGGCCACCGTTTCCGGCACTATTGACAATCAAAATACCTTTGCTGGCGGCTATTTCTGCACCACGAGTGGAAATACAGGTCTTCCCATCCATATCCGAATAGGAATGCGAAAAGGCCGTATCATCAAAGGCAATGTATCCCAGTGAGCTGTTAATGATATCGGCTCCCACGCTGTCGGCAAACTCCGCTGCCGAAACCCAGTTGTACTCTTCAATCACGTTTTCCGAACGGGTATCTTCCGACCGCAACAGCCAGTAAGAAGCTTTCGGTGCCGTCCCAATCATGGTTCCGGGGATGTCGGCTGCCATACACGAAAGCACCATGCGACCATGATAATGCTGCGTATAGACGTCGCCACCCGGATCGACAAAATCTTTGGTTCCCATAATTCGGTGATCATTCCGCAGACTGTCAAACAAAGGTTGTGTCGGAACAGAGCTGTATCCGGCATCCAAAACGGCAATCACCATCCCCTTTCCCCGAAAGCCTTTGTTATGCAGATAGAGGCCATTGATCTGCTTAATCTGCGTCAGGGCAGCGCCATACTGCGCCTCCTGAGTATCAACAGCTTTAAAAGCCGGAGTTACCACAGCCGGAATAGCCGCTTCTTTCCTGAATTTATTCACCTTCTGTCCAGCCGGGCTGAATTTTAGTGTACTTCTAACAAAAGAGAAGGTTTTAATACTGTCAATAAGCGCTGTATCAGTGGCATAAACCGTTACGCCATTCAGCCAACGACTGGTGTTTAAAATTTTCACACCGGTATTAGCCACAGCTTTAACGTATTGTGGATTTACCGGTATATCATTTTCTTTTATGGGAATATTAAATCTTGCCCGCCTTGCCAAAGCCCTTGCTGTCAGAAATTTATCAGGTTGACTCAAGGAATAAGGTGAATTATTTTTGTTCGTAAACTGAATATAATATTTGTAAGGTGCTATCTGGGAAAAGAGCGGAATACTGAACAGCACCAGCAAAAAGAACAGGAAATATTTTTTCATAGTTATCAATTTATTACCACTAAGCTCTTTACGACTAAGGTGCTCGCTCTTTTTCTCATCTCTACTTGTTCAGCACGTTGTTACTCAGATTCACATCCGGCACATCAGGTGCTCCCAGAATAACCTTCTTTATTGTTTTATCTTTATCAGCCTGAATACTGATGGTATCCTGTCCTTTGTTCCAAACTGCTGTTGACTCTGTAAAAGTATCTTTTGAACCATCGCCATATTTGCAAACTACTTTGACCGGCATAGGGAGGCCACCCACATTTTCAATCACAATTTTATTGGCGGCAGTAACCTCTTTTACAGCCTGATCAGCGTAGCCAGGACCAAAAAACCAGGGACTGAAAAACCACATGAGGTTCTGGCCGGTAGCATCCATAAACGAGTTAAAGAAATCGAACGGAATGGGATGTTTACCGTGCCAGCGATTCATGTAAACATGCAACGCTTTTTTAAATGCAGTATCACCGAGGGCATTACGCAAGAACTTATATGCCAGCGATGAACGTGTATAAGCCTGAATTCTGTAAGAGAAAAAATTACAAATCAGGTTGGAAGGAAGCATAAGCGGCACTTCCATTTGCCTTCCGCTGTTTTGGCTAAAACGCTTCGCTGTCCGCTGAAAATAAGGGTATTCAGGTGCTACTTTTTCACTAAAAGTACCGGTAAAATAGGAAGCCCAGCCTTCATCCATCCAGGCATATTTACGTTCGTTGGTTCCCATGAAAAACGGGAAATAGGAATGAGAAATTTCGTGAAACACAAGGTTGGAAGTGGAGATAGTGTCTCTCGGATCGCCATCGTTGGCCATCATGGGGGTTTCCATGCCACCGTTGAGCATGCCGTTACTGAAAGAGGTCATGTGCTCAAATGGATAAGCATATCCCGGCCATTGGTACGACATAAATTCGATGCTTT
>CAYYOW010000122.1:0-1798 GCA_964473395.1 uncultured Lentimicrobiaceae bacterium
CCGGCAGCCGTCATCAACGCCACCTGGTTGGCACCCCTGAGTGTGTCATTCCAGAACAAGACATTCATTGTCAGAAGAATGATTAAGAATATAATAGGAATCAGCGCTTCGGCTAAGTTCGGTTGACGTTTGGTTCTCGACATATAAATTTTGATTTTGCCAGGCCGCCGCAAGGTAAAACTTTCCGCGGCTTAATAACGGTTAACTTACGTAAATATCCATTTTGCGCCTTAGAAGCAGGTAAAGATTCGTACCACTATAAAGAACCAAAACGATAGCCACGAGGCTCGGAATACTCTCTTTAAATGTAGGGTTGTAGTTCATAATGACAAAACCCACGGCGAGGAAAGTAATGCCGGCCAGGATATAAAGCCAGAAGTATTCGGTACCTTCCATACTACTCAGCCCTGTAACAAGTTGCAGCGTTCCCATATAGAATATCCAGGTAGAAAAGATAATCAGGAAAAACTGGTTATTGGGTGTGGGATAAGTGAAGAGTACCACGCCGAAAAAGGCATCGGCAAGGCCTTCCATCATAATTTTAGTGTTCACTTTTTCATCAAAATGAAAGAAAAGGTAGAGCATGGTGGCAAAAGCACCGGTCAGTACGCCAACGCCGAAAACGATAGAAACTCCCTCCAGGGAAATATTAGTGGTAAATATCAGAATTGCCGGGATAAGCAGCAAAGCAGCACGGGTGATTCGGTAACCTAATTTCATAACTTTTTCTGACAAAGATAAAAAAAGAATTAAGGATACCATCCTCCCTTACATCCCACATCCTCATATCCTAAAACGACCATTTCAGCCGGAGATAGTACATCTGGCCGTAGTCGCCGAATTCTGTTTGCGGTTTTCCGAAAAAGAGCTGCCCCATAACGTAGAGATCCAGATTTTCGGTTAGGCTGAAGTCTAAGGATGGTCCGGCAAACAGCGAGTTGTCATTAGGGTTGTAAATACCTGATACATCGGCTTTAATCAGCGGTGTTACCGGATAGGAGATCTCACCAAACAGGTCAAATCTGGAAAGTGTAAGTGCTTTTGGGTTCACGTTTCCCAGCAAAAAGAAGGCCCCCATGCCGGCCGGTCCTGTGGTACCGCTGCTGTTATAAATAAAGGAGCCGTTTACGAAAAGCTGGTTCGGAAAGGTGTAGTTGGCACTGATAGACGCTACCAGTTGTCCGGCAGTGTCGGCAAACCGACGGAGGTTTCTGAAATAGGAAACCTCGCCGGTAAAACCCACTCCTTTTATTTGTCCTGCCCAGCCCATACCGACAACCATATCTTTTTCCATCACCCCACCAAGAAATTGCAAATCGTAGTTGCTCACGTTGAATTTGTACATGAGAGCTGCGGTAAGCTGGTTATTCCGGTTGAGTTTGGCGGCCAGTTGCAGCGAGGAAAAGTCGCCGGTATAGTATTGCAATAAAACGGCATCACTGCCGGGACGTTCCACATAATCAAAATCAAAATAGTTGTAGGTGTTGAAAATGTCGTTTGGATTCCAAACCATGTTAATGCCCCAGTTGATGCGCTGCCGGCCGATGGTCAGCTCAAATTTCTGTAGCGTCCACTTCATATTCAGCCTGTCGATATTGGTATAAAGCAGGTAGGAACTATCTTTGGCGAGGTTGAAAGTCATGTTGAGCCAGCCGTAATCTTTGAGCAAGGCATCGGCATAGTAGGGGTAATAGCCAGCCATCATGGGGCCGAAGTTGAAGTTGTTGCGAATACCGGCAGAAAACGCCAACGATTTCATCGGATACCAGTGCAGGTCAATGCGGTTGTAAACATTAGA
>CAYYOW010000122.1:1898-5479 GCA_964473395.1 uncultured Lentimicrobiaceae bacterium
TCTCATCTCCGATGATTTTTCCATCATCAATTGTGACAATTCTGTGTGCTTTGTCCATAACACGCTGGTCATGTGTGGCAAAGATGAAAGTGGAATTGTATTTCCGGTTCATCTCCGCCATAATTTCCAGCAGGTCGTTCGTTGAGCGCGAGTCGAGGTTGGCGGTAGGCTCATCGGCAATGATAAACCGTGGCTGCGATGCCAGCGCCCGTGCCACCGCCACCCGTTGCTGTTGTCCTCCCGAAAGCTGACCGGGCTTATGGTCGGCTTTATCGGCTATTCCCACAGCTTTCAGCAGCTCCAGCGCTTTCTGTATCCGCTCTTTTTTTGGAACTTTCTGTAATTCCAGAATAAATTCCGTGTTCTCCTTTGCCGTTAAAACGGGAATCAGGTTGTAAGACTGAAACACAAAGCCGATGTTGTGTAGCCGGAAATCAATCAGCTGTCTGGAGCTGAGGTCCTTCAGGTTTGTCCCTTCGATAAAGATATCGCCTTTGGAAGGCAGATCCAGTCCGCCGAGGATATTCAGCAGCGTAGTTTTTCCAGATCCGGAAGGTCCGACGATGGCGGTAAATTCTCCCTCTTCAATTTTCAAATCCACGCCGTTCAATGCATTTACCGGGACTTTGGTTTCGTTGTAAACTTTAGTTATGTTTTTGGCTTCAATAATACTCATTGTCTTTCTGTTTTTATATTGATTAGATATCTTCTCTTATGGCCTTAGCCGGTTGTAATTTAAGCGCTTTCAGCGCAGGCGAAATACTCGAAAGTACGGCAATCAGTGCTACCAGTATCATGCTGATTACGTAGAAGTTGGTGTTTACCCGGAAAAATATTCGTGAGCTGTAACCGATATAATTTAAACCTTTGGCCACACTCGAAAGGTCAAAACCATAGGCAGCATAATGGTTTACGACCAGAATACTGATGAAAAGTCCCAGGATGGCACCCACAATGGATAAAAAGATAGTTTCCAACATAATCATTGAAAAGATCTTACGTTTATTCATACCCAGTGCCATGAGCATACCAATTTCTCGGGTCCGTTCCATTACGGCCATCAACATGGTGTTGATAATGGCAAAAGCCAGGGCAGCAAGGATGATGAAAAGAAAAATGTAAGAGAAGTAATCCATCATCGCAATCATTGATTTCAGCAACGGTTGAATTTGATCCCAACTTCGGATAACAATCTGTTTGCTCCGAATTTCCTTTTGAAAGAGACGGCGTAGCTTTTTTAATACAATGGGCGTTTGGTTGTTGGATTTCAGGCGTATGGCAATTTCATCACCGGTGTTTGCCGGATAGCCTATGAGGTGGGAAAAGTCTTTTTTGTTCACAAAAACGTTGGCTTCATCAAAGCGCGCATTGGCTGTTTTAAAAATTCCCACAATCTGAAAGGCACCGCTGGTGATGGTCCCTGAGGAATCTGTTAAGGTAACGATGAGTCTGTCGCCCAGACCCAGGTTTAACTTGTGCGCCAGTTTCTGGCCTATAACCGCCGGAATTTTTTCATCTGCTGAGAGATACTTCCCCTCGATGATGAGTTTATGAAGGTCGCTTACTTTCCGCTCTGCAGCAGGGATTACGCCGTAAATGTTTATTCCGGCGCCGGCATTGGCAGACGCTGCCATGGCCGATGTCTTCATGCGCAGGCTTACACCTCTAACCTCAGGGATAGCTTCAATTTTCTTTACACTTTGTTCCGCATCGGGAATTTGGTATTGAATTTCACCGTTCAGCAGAAAGGCAGGATTGTGGATTTGTATGTCTGAGACCTCGTTGGCTATGGCTGAGTCAACACGCTGGTCTGTCATCCCCGACATAAAGCCATCGGAAACAACCGCCCCGATAATACCAATGGCAATAGAGGTAAAGATAACCGAACTGCGCAGCTTATTTCTCCAAAGGTTTCTCCAAGCAATTGCAAATAACATAATTTTCGATTTAGTGCCTGAAAGCGTTTAAAATATTAAATCTGGACAAGTATATAATGGGATATAGGGACGACAAAAGGGACAAAGTAAGCACGATAATCGCCTGACTCAGAAAAATATGCGTTTTGATGGAAAACGGAAGAATAGGTTCAATATTAAACTCCAGATACATTTTGGCCATATCGCCCGTGATGGGGATAGGATGAAAATGCAGGTAATAAATCACCGGAGAAGCCAGCATCAACCCGATAATAATTCCGATGGCCGAAATGATAAGCGTTTCGAAAACACTTACCCAAATCAGTTTTCTGCGTTCCATACCTATGGCAACCATAATGGCATATTGTCTGCGTTTTTCCATGGTCATCATTAATATAGTGCTGAAAATACCGAAGGCTGCTATAATGTATAGAATAAGCAGCATAATCTGCCCTGAAATATTGTCCACCTTAATGGTTTGCAATATATCGGAGAGCATGGTTTTCCAAAGGATAGCTTCATATTGAGGGCCTAGCTTTTGCTCTATTTCATTTTTTACTGTTTCCAGCTTTTCGGGGTCTTTGATAAAAACAGAAAGGCTGGTCAGCAGACCTGACTTGTATGGATATACGAAGTCCTGTGCGGCTTTCAGGTTCATGTAAACCAGCTGGCTGTTCATCTGGATGGAAGGTAGATGAAAAATGCCAGCTACTTTGTAAATACCGAAAGCTGTAATCCCCTGATAGCCTTGTCCGAGCAAAACCAGTGTGTCGCCTACCCTGATTTTTAAAAATTCAGCCAGCTTATCTCCCATGAGGACTTCGTTGCTGTTCCCCGTAAGGTAATTGCCCTGCGTAATTTTACCGGCAAGATGGCTTTGTTGGTTTTGCAGAATCGGGTCGATGCCGGAAATAAGCACGCCTTTGGTCTGCTTTCCGTAGGAAGCCAGAGAAAAGGTTTTTAAACCCGGCAGAACTCTTTTTATTTCTTTAATACTATGTAAAGTTTCGCCCATGGCTTTACGGTAATAAAAAGCCCTATCGATGCTTTGGTTAGCCCAGTATCCGGTATCATGAACCTGTAAATCGCCCACCTGATTCACCCCGGCCTGAATCATTTGTTCATACGACCCAAACTGCATGGAACGCATGATTAAAGCCAGAAAAAGTGCCAGAACCACTGCGGAAGCGGTTAGGATAGTCCGCCGCCGGTTGCGCCATAAATTCCGCCAGGCAATCTTTATCAGTGTTTTCATCTGCTCTTGGTTGCGTTTAATGTGATACTTACCGGTCTCACATTTTTCACGTTTTGTATAGAGAAAAAGTCCTGATGAAGTCCTTTTACATCAAATTTTTGATACAGGATATCGATGAGTGTTTTGTGCCCTTTTTTAGTGTTGGAAATCATCTCCATGTGGGAGGGGAGTAAGCGTCCTCCCATCATTTTTATTCTGGAAGCAGTCTCTGTCTTTACCAGTTTTCCGTGGGTGTCGAAGTATTCTATTTTCAGGCTGATGAGGTTCTTTTTGGTAATCCACATTTTGATTTTGCCCCAGACGACGGCTGCTTCGGGAAGTGGCTTCAGATCGATGACGTGGCAGTTGTATCCTTCCAGCTTTTCGGTTCCTGCAAAGGTGTGTTTGTAATCGGTTACGATGCTGTTTTG
>CAYYOW010000123.1:0-5462 GCA_964473395.1 uncultured Lentimicrobiaceae bacterium
AGCGTCCTGATAATTGAATGACACCGGAAGAATTTAAAATAGAGCTCCTGCCGTTGAAGAACAAGTTGTTCCGGTTGGCGTGGTATCTTATCGGCCAGCGTGAGGAGGCGGAGGACGTGGTGCAGGAAGTTTACCTGAAAGTTTGGAATATGCGGCACCAGTTGGGAAAGTATAAAAGCGTGGAGGGACTTATGGTAACCATGACGCGAAACCGGTGTCTGGACAAGCTGCGGCGAAAAAAAAATAGGATGCTACCGTTGAAGCCGGAGATTTTTCATCGGTCAACGGATGACCTGCAGCAGCAAACTGAAAGGAGTGATTTGGTGCAAAAGGTGAAGAAAATGATGATGGATTTGCCGGAACAACAGCGTACAATTATGCAGTTGCGCGATGTGGGGGGGTATGGTTTTGAAGAGATTGCGGAGATAACGGGGTTTGATGGGAATTACATTCGGGTGAATTTGTCGCGGGCACGGAAAAAAATCAGATTGGAAATTGAAAAAATTGAAAAATATGGAACCGAAAAAGATTAAAACATTGCTGGAGCGGTTTTATGCAGGTGAAACAAACCGGAAAGAAGAGATTTTTCTTCAGGAGTTTTTCTCGCAGCCGGATGTGCCGGAGGCATTGTCCGCCGAAAAAGAGCATTTCCGTTTGCTGATGCAATGGCAATCGGATAATCCGTTGGGCGAATCTTTTGACTCGCAAATCATGGAAATGATTTCTACTCCGCACGCTCCTGAAAGACGGTTCAACAGCTGGTATGCTCTGGCGGGAGTAGCTGCTTCCATTTTGCTCGTACTGGCTTTGTGGATGGGGAATCATCAGAATAAAGAATCGGTTCTTCCGGGTACAACAAACAATCCGGCACTAGCTTATGTTCAGGTTCGTACAGCTTTGCAAATGGTTTCCGGAACGCTGAATGAAGGTATGAGTCCGGCGGCCAAAGCAGCAACAGAAATCACCAGTGCCATGGAGAAAGCTTCGGAAATAGGGGCAATGGGTGCTGCCGTAAAGCCTGTGCGGAAACTTTCGGAAATGGAACGTGCCCGGCAACTTATGGAATCGCTCAACAGCGTGTACGTCAACTTAGAACCAATTAAAAAATAATCACTAAAAATAAATATCATGAAAAAGTACAGTATCTTCATTATTCTGTTTGTGATGGCTCTGCTGCCGCAGATGGTCTCTGCCCAGACAGCTATTGACCACCTTTACGAAAAGTATGCCGGCAAAGCGGGCTTTACCAGCATCAACATTTCCCCGGCTATGTTTCAGCTTTTTTCCGGAATAAATGCCAGTGACAGTTCGCCGGAAGCACAGAAAGCTCTGAATGCTATGAAACAGCTGAAAGCCTTGAAAATGCTGGTTTACGAACCTGAAGACAGTACAAAAGTACCAGCATTTTATCAGGAGATAAAACGCGTTGTCCCTATGAGTAAATACACAGAGCTGATGTCGGTAGATGGGGCGGATGGGAAGATAAAATTCCTTGCATCCGAATACAAAGATGGAAAAATTAAAGAGTTGCTGATGATTGTCGATGGCCCGCACTCAACTATGATTATGAGCCTGACCGGGCTGATTGATATGCAGACGATTGCCGAAATCTCCAAATCGATGAACATGAAGGGGATGAACGATTTGCAGAAGCTGAGCGAGGGTGAAAGGAAAGATAAAAAGTAAGGTTCAAAGATGCCCGAGTGGAGGTTTTTACTTTTCAGCTAGTAATACCTGAATGCTTTTTACCGAAAAAACATTGTGACCATTTTGGCAGGCGAGGTGCATGGCGGTTTGGTTTTGCATGATTTTGCCGCCCAATGTATTGAAATTATATACATTCGGGTTTTCAAACCATTCGTTGACATCCATGTTTAGTGTTAGCTGAACCAACTGCCCGCCGGAGATGGAAAAAGAGGATTTTGGAAGTGCTATCTTAAAGTAATTCTGAACAAACTTGGTGATGTTTCCGGTGGAATCATAGATCTGGCCAATACCGAGATGAAAGTTAAACGGCCGGATAACATTGGCCGTGTCCCGCCATTTGCCGTTGAGTTTCATGTAGTGATATCCTCCTCCCAAATATTGCGGCCAGAACATATTCGACTCGGGCGGATTGGTAAACCGCAACGAAATGTTTTCCTTCTCATTGAGCCCGAAAGTGAAAGAAATGGCACTGTATTGACCTTCCGGAATATCCTCTTTCAGGTTCCACATCCAGGAATCAGGCAGTCCCGTATCCACGTAATGAATGTTATTTTCCTTGTTTAGCAACATGCTGTCGCCATTAGCTTTGTGAAGACAAATATCCGAGATAAAATACTGGATATTTGTCACCATATAGGGATTTCCGGCTGCATTAACATATTTTATCGTATCATATTCAAGTGGTTGCTGCCCGACACTGTGTTGGAAAGTAACGACCATATGGCCGGTTTTCTCCGGAGCAGGCACTTTTTTGCAAGAGGCGATAACGAGCAAAAAGCCTCCCAGAAATAGCAGGGCAATAGTTTCTAACAGATGTTTTCCCAAAAAATTCATAATACATAGTTTTTATTTTCAAACAAAAGGCTCCCCTTATTCCGGCTTTGACAAGCAGGTCTTTGCAAAAGTATAAAAGCTATTTGATTGTATCCTGATAAAAAAAAGAAACTTTTTTTTGCCGTTTAAAAAATTTGTCTATTTTTGCGGCATAAAGTTAAAAGAAATGAATCGTTTTTTTATACATCATCATCATTTGCACCTCCAACTACTCTGGTGAGCGAATGATATAGTGTATAAACATAATAAATAAATATCAAACCCATCTGAGTAAATCGGATGGGTTTTTTTATTGAACTCCCTGCCGATTTACTCAGTACTAAACTAAAAAAAGATGAGTAAATTAAAAATTGCTATTCAAAAATCGGGTCGTTTAAACGAAGGATCCATTAAGTTATTAAAAGATTGCGGTATTATTATCGACAATGGAAAGGATCAGTTGAAAGCGCCGGCCAGAAATTTTCCCATTGAGATTTTGTTCCTGCGTAGTTCTGACATCCCTCAGTACGTTGAGGACGGTGTAGCCGATGCCGCTATCATCGGCGAAAATGTGCTGATTGAGAAGCCGAAAAAAGTTAAGATTATTCAAAGACTTGGCTTCTCACGATGCAGGGTCTCCCTTGCCGTTCCTAAAAATACGGAATATGCCGGGGCTGAATCTATCAACGGTAAAAAAATAGCTACGTCCTATCCGTTTACATTGCAAAGCTACCTTGATAAAAAAGGTATACAGGCAGAGATACACGTAATTTCTGGCTCTGTGGAAATAGCTCCTAACATTGGGCTGGCAGATGGAATATGTGATGTTGTAAGTTCGGGGAGTACGTTGTTCAAAAACGGCCTGAAAGAGGTGGAGACCATCCTGAAATCGGAAGCAGTACTCATACAATCGTTAAAAACAAGTCCGGAAGTAAATGAGATACTGGAGAAACTACTTTTCAGAATCAGGGCTGTTTTGGAGGCTAAAAATACCAAATATATTTTGATGAATGTTCCTGATGAAAAGATAGAAGAGGTGTCGCGGTTGTTGCCCGTTCTGAAAAGTCCCTCCATCATGCCCCTGAAAGAAAAAGGCTGGAGTTCATTGCAAACGGTTATCAAAGAAAAAACCTTCTGGGAGGTGATTGACCGGTTAAAAGCAGCCGGAGCAGAAGGAATTTTAATTATTCCCATCGAAAAAGTAGTTTTATAAGCTGTGTTATGAGAATATACAAAAACATACAGAAATCGGAGTGGCCGCAACTATGCCGGCGCCCGAAACTGCAAACCGACACGCTGGACAAACTTGTCAGTGAGATTTTTGAAAATATTAAAACCTCAGGAGATGATGCCTTAAAGGCTTATACCCGGCGATTCGACAAGGTGGTATTGGAGAATTTGGTGGTAGAGGCTGAAGAGTGGGATGGCGGAGTGGAAGAGGTGCCTGAAGCTTTGAAGAAAGCCATTTTAAGAGCCAAAAGAAATATTGAGAAATTTCACAAAGCCCAACAGAGAAGCGGGTTTTCCGTTGAAACAGAAGAGGGGGTAACCTGCTGGCAAAAGACTTATCCCATTGAAAAGGTGGGGCTTTATGTTCCGGGAGGAACGGCACCGCTGTTTTCCACCGTGTTGATGCTGGCTATTCCGGCTAAAATTGCCGGTTGCCGGGAGGTGGTGCTTTGCACTCCACCTAATGCTGAGGGAAAAGTAGCTCCGGCTATTCTATATGCTGCCCGGATTACAGGTGTTGATAAAGTTATTAAGGCAGGTGGTATTCAGGCTATTGCAGCTCTTGCTTATGGTACCGAAAGTATTCCGAAAGTGGATAAGATTTTTGGCCCGGGGAACCAGTATGTCACCGCTGCCAAGCAAAAAGCGCAGACTGAGGGAGTAGCCATCGATATGCCTGCCGGCCCTTCCGAGTTGCTGGTGATTGCTGATGAAACAGCAATTCCTCTCTTCGTAGCTTCCGACCTGCTTTCACAGGCCGAACATGGTGTGGACAGCCAGGTGGTTTGTATCTCCAATTCTCTGGAGGTTCTGGAAAGGATAAACAATGAAATAGAGAAACAGGTGGAACAGCTTCCCCGAAAGGATATTGCCAGGGAATCGCTGAAAAATGCACGTTTCCTTTTTTCTGCCGATAGAGAAGAAACCATCGGCTTTGTCAACGAATATGCTCCCGAGCATTTAATCATTGTAGCCAAAGAAGAGCCTTTTTATCTGGAAAATCTTGAAAATGCTGGTTCCGTTTTCCTGGGTAACTACTCTCCCGAAAGTGCTGGCGACTATATCTCAGGAACGAACCATACTCTGCCAACAAGCGGCTTTGCACGTAGTTATGGCAGCCTGGGACTGGATGATTTTACAAAAAAGATCAGCTTCCAGCGTATCACGGCTACCGGAATGCAAAGCCTTGGTGAGAGTATTGAGGTTATGGCAAAAGTTGAGGGGCTGGAGGCACATGCCCGTGCAGCTACATTCCGGCTGAAGGCTTTGAAACAGTAAACAAGAAGCCGCTGCGTTGACTATAAATCGAAGTCACAAATCCCGAAGGGATTAAAATACAAGGGTTAAAACCCGGGGAAAATGATAAAAGAGTAAAAAGTTTAAAAACAGAAAATAACCATGATAAACAAACCGGATATACAAAAGCTGCTTCGGAAAAACGTGGCACACCTCACGCCCTATTCTTCGGCACGTGAAGAGTTCTCTGCTGTGGCTGAAATATGGCTGGACGCCAATGAGAGCCCGTTCCCAAATGGATTCAACCGCTATCCTGACCCACATCAGCGGGAGCTTAAAGAAGCGGTCGCAAAGTTGAAAAAGGTAAGTACGGAAAATCTTTTTATCGGCAACGGTAGCGATGAGGTACTCGACTTGCTTTTTCGGGCTTTTTGTGAACCCAGATTGGACAATGTCGTTACTATCCGCCCCAGCTA
>CAYYOW010000124.1:0-5361 GCA_964473395.1 uncultured Lentimicrobiaceae bacterium
AAAACAGTATTAATTAAAATAATAGGAGGATCAAACCATGAACTTAGTAAAATTTAATCAGTATCCGACATTTACCGACCTACTCGAAAACATTGAGAGAAACTTTTTGGGTCGTGTTGATGAAACCAGCGGAGACATTCCTGCTGTAAACATCAAAGAAGAAAATGATAAATTCGTTCTGGAATTAGCTGCTCCGGGAATGAAGAAAGATGATTTCAAAATCAACCTGGACAACTATCAGCTAACCATTTCTGCTGAAACCAGGGACGAGAAGAAAGAAAAAGAAGACAACTACACACGCAGAGAATTTGTTTACAACAGCTTCAGCCGTTCGTTCACCTTACCGAAGACAATTGACATTGATAAGATTAAAGCAGACTACAAGAACGGTGTCCTGGATATTGTACTGCCTAAGAAAGAAGAAGAGGCAAAACTGACCAAGCAGATTAAGATTTCATAAATACGAACGAGCATGAAGCAAAAAGTCCGGTTTTCACCGGACTTTTTTTTATAATTTTTCCGGATTAATCTGGCGACATTCCTTTGATGATAATATTAATTAAGTCATCGAAATGCGGTTGCAGCTCATCATATTTATCCTGAAGGAAAAACGGAATCTCAAGACCTTTCAGTACCATAATAAACACATCGAGTAACACACCGGTACTTTTTTCTCTCTTTTCAAACACACCTTCCTCAATGCCCTGGTTGATGATGAACCGTAACTGAACTTTCTCCCAGTGATCCATGTCGCCACGCAGTTTATCGATAAATTCAAAATGCTCGAAAAAGTCGGCTTTCAGTGTTTCGTGGTAGTTGGCAGCCTGTTTTAAGACAGCCATACGGGTGAAGAGATATTTTTTTAATTTCTCCTTCGCATCCAGGTTTGTATCGGTAACAATTACGGCAAGTTCCTTTTTCATGTGTTCTATTTCGCGGGATACAACCTCGGTAAACAGTTCTTCCTTGCTGGCAAAATGATAATAAAGCGAACCTTTGGCTTTGTGCGAAATCCGGGCAATTTCGTCCATTGAGGTCTTATAAAAGCCATATCGGCTGAAAATTTTGGTGGCAACCGCTAATATTTTTTCTTTTGTGTTTTGCATTGATACTGAATTTAAAGCATCGCTAAATTGACTATTTCCGTTTCAAAGTGTAAAGATAGGAGATTTTTTAAGACAGGAACCGCGTACCTCCAAACACGGATACTTGCCCTGCCCAAAGCTTATATCGAACTCAGGTTAAAACAAAAACTTTTTAATCTAAATCTTTAGGATGTTAAAAATAAATACTTACTTTTGAAACAAAAGAACTTCAAAAGCTTGCCTATGTAACCTTTTGAAAGTCAATAATTTAACATTCATTTATTAAGGAATCATGAAACACATTTTAATTGTCACGCTAACACTGCTTTTATCTTTGGGTATAACACAATCTCCAAAAGACACATCGCACAAACAGTCGATAAAGCTTCCTGTGTATAGTCATATCGTCATTGTAATTGAGGAGAATAAAGACTACGACCAAATTATCGGAAATCCTGATGCACCATACATAAATAATGTTTTGAGAAAAGAGGGGGCAAATTTTACGCACATGTATGCTGAAGAACATTATAGTGAAGGTAACTATTTCTGGCTCCTTTCTGGCAACGACCAGGGTGTGGGGCATTTAGATATTACACCGACAAGAGCAAATAATAAAAATTATCCTTTTAAAACTTGTAATTTAGGAGAACAGCTCATCAAGAAAGGTTATACCTTTAAAGGTTATTCTGAAAGCCTGCCTGCCATCGGAGATACCATTTCCAGAGCCGGTTATTATGCCAGGAAACATGTTCCGTGGATAAGTTTTGCCAATATTCCAAATGGCAAAAATATTGAATTGTCTTCCAATCTTCAGTTTAAACAATTTCCCAAAGACTTTAATAAACTTCCGACAGTAAGTATTGTGGTTCCGAACCTCATTAACGACATGCACAATGGAAGGCCGTCTAAAAGTATTAAAGACGGAGACAAGTGGCTCAAAGATAATCTGAACAACTATTACCAATGGGCTAAGTCTCATAACAGTCTTTTAATAGTTACTTTTGACGAAAATTCGGATAAGTCACATTACTGGGGTTTTACAGATCCTGCAAGCAAAAATCATTCTATTCGGAACAGAATATCTACTATTATTGCCGGTGCTCATGTTAAACCCGGTGATTATGCAGAAGGAAAAGGTATTACACATGTAAATATCCTGCGTACTATTGAAGCTATGTACGGCCTCCAAAAGTGTGGAAATCAGCAAGAAAATGCACTTAAATTCGGAATTTCAAACGACTATATAATCAAAGACATATTCTCCAAATAGGTTTTGATCTGTTGAAATATATCTCTGTTTTTATAAAGATGACGTAAACTTTAGGCACTTCATCACCCCACCACTACGTTTACAATACGCCCCGGAACCACGATGATCTTCCGGACTGTTTTGTCATCCAGCCATCGCTGAGCTTCTTCTGCAGACAACACGGCTTTTTCTATCTCCTCTTTGGGCATATCCACAGGGAGCTCCAGTTTGAAGCGCATTTTTCCGTTAAATGACACCGGATAGGCGAAGCTCTCTTCTTTCAGGTACTTCTCATCATATTCAGGGAAATCCACCCGGCTGATACTATCGGTATGTCCCAGCTTTTGCCATAGCTCTTCGGAAAGGTGTGGTGCATAAGGTTCAAGCAATATGGTTAGTGGTTCCAGTATTTCACGTTTGTGACATTTAAGGTCAGACAGCTCATTTACACAAATCATAAAGGCACTGACACCCGTGTTAAAAGAAAAACGCTCAATGTCGCTACGGATTTTTTTTATGGTTTTATGCAACACTTTCCGTTCTGCATCGCCGGCTTTGTCATCTGTTATGATCAATTTATCATCATCGGAAAAATAGAGCCGCCATAGCTTTTTCAAGAAACGAAAAACACCTTCGATACCTTTTGTATCCCACGGTTTGTCCTGCTCGATAGGGCCGAGAAACATTTCATACAAACGCAACGTGTCGGCACCATATTTTTCTATCAAATCATCCGGGTTCTGGACGTTGTGTTTCGATTTGGACATTTTCTCCACCTCGTAGCCACAGATGTATTTTCCATCTTCCAAAACAAATTCGGCATCGGTAAACTCAGGCAACCATTGTTTAAAAGCTTCCGTATCCAGCACGTCATTATCCACCAGGTTGATATCCACATGCAAGGTCTGTGTTTTGTATTGCTTTCGCAGATTATAAGACACGAACCGGTTGGTTCCCTGAATGCGATAAACAAAACTGGAGCGACCTTGAATTTTCCCCTGATTAATCAGTTTTTGGAACGGTTCATCCTCACAGGTCAGTCCCAGATCAAACAGAAATTTATTCCAGAAACGTGAATAAATCAAATGGCCGGCAGCATGTTCGTCACCGCCGATATATAAATCTACGTTGCGCCAGTAACGATTGGCTTCTTTGGAAAAATATTCGTTTTCGTTATGTGGATCCATATAACGAAGATAATAGGCACTGGAGCCGGCAAAGCCAGGCATAGTACTTGTTTCCAGCGGATAACCCTCCTTGGTCTTCCAGTTTTTAGCCCGTGCCAGAGGCGGCTCACCTGTTTCGGTGGGCAGGTATTTGTCCACAACAGGAAGTTTCAGCGGAAGCTCCTCTTCCGGTAACGGATAAGGCATCCCATTTTTGTAATAGATTGGGAAAGGCTCACCCCAGTACCGCTGGCGACTAAAAATGGCATCTCGCAGACGGAAATTAACTTTTCCCGTACCGATTTCCATCTCTTCTAATTTGTCAATAGCGGCACGAATAGCCTGTTTCACCGGCAGCCCGTTTAAGAAACCGGAGTTGATTAAAACGCCCTCTTTGGCATCATACGATGTTTCCCATTCATTAGGGTCAGAAGTAGTTTCGCCTTTGGCAGCCACCACCTGAAGGATGGGAAGTTCGAAATAACGGGCAAAAGCAAAGTCGCGGCTGTCGTGTGCCGGTACGGCCATGATAGCGCCGGTTCCGTAACCCGACAACACGTAGTCGGCAACCCAGACCGGAATTTCTTTACCGGTAAGCGGGTTAATAGCATACGCACCCGTGAATTTTCCGGTGACTTTTTTCACCTCCGCCATACGCTCGCGCTCGGAACGATTTTTGGCCAGTTTCACATAGGCTTCCACCTCTTTTTTGTACTCCGGTGTAGTGATTTTTTCCACCAGTTCGTGCTCGGGAGCCAGCACCATAAAAGTAGCGCCAAACAGAGTGTCAGGACGGGTGGTAAAGACTTCAACACCCCCAAAAACAGCACCATCTCCAGCCAGTTGAAACGACAGCGAAGCGCCTTCACTGCGGCCGATCCAGTTGCGTTGCATCTCTCTCATCGAGTCCGGCCAGTTCACCGTGTTTAGTCCGTTGAGCAGCCGCTGGGCATAAGCTGTTATACGTAGCGACCACTGTTTCATCAACTTGCGCTCCACCGGATGCCCTCCGCGCTCCGACAGCCCCTCTTTCACCTCATCGTTGGCCAGCACCGTTCCCAATGCAGGACACCAGTTGACCATGGTTTCCGAGAGATAAGCCAGCCGGTAATGCATCAGCATCTCATTATGCTGCTTTTCATCCATCTGTTTCCAGTGTACAGCACTAAAGGCTTCCACTTCATCACAAGCAGCTTCGACACCAGCATTGCCAGTTGTTTCAAATTGTTTTATCAAATCCGCAAGGGGTTCGGCTTTGTCGGTTTTCTTGTTGTACCACGATTTAAAAAGCTGAATAAATGTCCATTGTGTCCATTTGTAATACGATGGATCCGAAGTGCGCACTTCCCGATCCCAGTCGAATGAAAAACCAATCTGATCCAGCTGCTCGCGGTAGCGTTTAATATTTTTCTCCGTGGTAATTTCCGGATGCGTTCCCGTTTGGATGGCATACTGTTCGGCCGGAAGTCCGTAAGCATCAAAGCCCATGGGATGTAACACGTTAAAGCCATGATGTCTTTTGTAACGTGCATAAATATCCGATGCGATGTATCCCAGCGGGTGACCCACATGCAGGCCGGCTCCCGAAGGATAAGGAAACATGTCGAGGACATAGTACTTGGGCAGGTCAAAATTATTTTCCGCTTTAAAAGTCTTGTGCTTGCGCCAGTACTGCTGCCACTTTCTCTCTATTTCCTGATGATTGTATGCCATAATATCGAAAACTAACTATTCTTTATCTTTCTGAAAACCAATAATAAACAACCCAATATAGGTTAGATAATTTTAAGATGCGAAATTAACAAAAGAAAGCGAAACCTCTCATTTTCATATTGATTATTGTAACGGGAGTTGCAGA
>CAYYOW010000125.1:0-5298 GCA_964473395.1 uncultured Lentimicrobiaceae bacterium
ACAATTACGAAATCCTTATCTGTTCAAATTTCCCGTAAATCTTTTTCATGTCCTTGTTGATCAGATCACCCACCATACGGGCATATTTTTTTGTCATGTTTATGCTGGAATGGCCCAGCATCTTGGAAACCACCTCGATGGAGATTTGATTGGAAAGGGTAACTGTGGTAGCAAAAGTATGCCGGGCTGTGTGCGTGCTGAGGTTCTTCTCAATCCTGCAAAGGGTAGCAATTTCCTTGAGATAAGCATTCATTTTCTGGTTGGAAAGAACAGGAAAGACCCGTTGTATTTTGATGCAATAGCTGTTACTATTATATTTGTTGATCAGCTTTTCTGCAGGAGCCAGCAATGGAATGTTGCACCAGTTTTTGGTTTTTTGTCTTTTCTTCCTGATCCAGAGTTTGCCATTCTTTTCAATAAAATCGGAATAAGAAAGATTTTTTACATCAATAAATGCCAGTCCGGTAAAACAACAAAACAGATAGACATCCTTGACTTGCTGCAGCCTTTCCATCGGCATTTTCTTTTTGATAAGCCTGTTTAGTTCCTCCTGGTCAAGAAAATCCATATCCACCTGGTCAAGATGAAATTTGATATTCTTAAAAGGGTCATCTTTCATCCAGCCATTAGACAAAGCAATACGGGTAATCTTTTTAAAGTTCTTCAGATATTTTGTAGCCGTGTTGTGGCTACAAGTCCGCTGAGTTTTCAGGTAAAAATCAAAATCCTTGATAAAGGAAGGAGAAAGGTCCCGAAGCGCCACGTCCTTTTTGTGGTACATAAAAGAAACGAAATTTTCCACATGCTTATAGCAGGTAATATAACGGTCATACGTGCCTTGGGCAAAGTCAATACCGATTAAACTTTTACACCGGTCGTTGTGTTCCCCGAAAACCTGCAGAATGGTTTTCCCTGTTTCTTCGATACCAAAGTAAGCTTTTCTGATCCCCTCAGCGGTTAGCATTTTGCCGCTGGCATAAATTTCAGAGCGGTAGTTGTAAAGTTTAGCCTGCACCATGTTTAGGAGTTCATTGATCTCATGAGCTCCTTTTGTCTTGCCTTTGGCGCAACCGTTTTTATGATCCCAAAGCCGATCACTGATGCTGCTTTGAAGCCTGAATTCAGTCCTTGAACCATTGACGGTAACGCGGGCACAGATAGGAGAGGTGCCATCCCTCAGTTTTTTCGTCCTTTGAATAAACCACCTCAACTTTGCGTTTTCGTGCATTTCAGTGCATTGCCTAAAAAACGAAAACCACTGTAAACGTGTCGTTTGCAGTGGTTTTCTATTTTTCACTATGCTTTAAAGCGGAGAGTGAGGGATTCGAACCCCCGGACCCGTGAAGGTCAACGGTTTTCAAGACCGCCGCATTCGACCACTCTGCCAACTCTCCACTATTTCAATGGCAAAAACGATTTTCAAAACCGCCGCATTCTTCCGTATGAATTCCTTCGGAAGATCACTCTGCCAACTCTCCTTTGAGGCCGCAAATTTACACTTTTTTTCCTTTTTTAAAAGACAGACTAGAAAAAAGGTATGCAGTCTTCTGAAATGCATTAACCAATGAAATAATCCCGAAGTTGTTTATTTTTGCAGTGTTAACACAAACTTTATGCACAGCACAGCAGTTGTCATTTTGAATTTTAATGGTGTTGGGTTTTTAAAAAAACACCTCCCTGCGATTATCCGCTACAGCGAAGGCACTGAGATTGTTGTGGCTGACAATGCTTCCACAGATAATTCGGCAGAATTTATGAAGCGTAAGTTCCCTCAGGTCAGATTACTGGAAAACAGAGTGAATGCCGGGTATGCAGGCGGATACAATTGGGCTTTGGCACAGGTGAGAGCGGAATATTATGTGTTGTTGAACTCGGATATTGAGGTCACTCCCAACTGGATAGAACCCGTCATTAAGCTGATGGAGTCGGACAGGCAAATTGCCGCTTGCCAGCCAAAGATTCGTTCGGTTTTCCAAAAGGATTATTTTGAGTATGCCGGGGCCTCCGGTGGGTTTATCGACCAGTGGGGTTATCCTTTTTGCCGGGGACGTATTTTTGAGGAGTTGGAAAAAGACAACGGCCAGTATGACAATGCACGGGAAGTTTTCTGGGCTACCGGTGCCTGTTTGTTCGTAAGAGCGGATGCTTACCACAAGCTGGGCGGACTGGATGCAGATTTCTTTGCACACATGGAAGAGATTGATTTTTGCTGGCGTGCCAAAAATGAAGGTTATAAAATTATGGTACAGCCGGCTTCGGTCATTTACCACGTAGGAGGGGGGACACTGCCCAAAAGTTCGGCTCGTAAAACTTATCTGAATTTCCGTAACAACTTCATGCTTCTGTATAAAAATCTACCGCAAAACAGGTTGTGGAAAGTGTTGATTATCCGCCTATTACTGGATGGATTAGCTGGGATAAGATTTTTATTACAAGGACATTTTTTGGATATTATCGCCATCGTGAAAGCACATTTTTACTTATACGGTCATCTTGGCGTACTGAAGCAGAAAAGAGCACGGTTAAAACAAAAGCAGGTCTCGGAAGTTTACAGGGGTAGCCTGATTTTTGCTCGTTTTTTTAAAGGGATAAAGACTTTCAGTAGCCTGAAAGCTGAAAAGTTTTCTTAACAGGCAACCAAAATAGACTACGCTTTTTTCTCCTCTACTGCATGATTTACTTTTCGGTAGCAGACCTGTGTTTTTTCGTTAGTTCATATGTAATGAAGCCATAGATATCGGCTTTTTCACGAATAGTCAAATTGAGGGTAGATGGCGTGGTATGGCCCGATTTTTTCCTGGTTTTCAGTAAGATGATATTCTTCTGGGCAGCTCTGCTTTGCAAGGCAGCTACAAATTTATAAGAATGAAACGGTGGAACCCGGTCGTCATTTTCGGCAGTCAACACCAGCATAATCGGATAATTTACTGTGTCTTTAATGTTTTGATAGGGAGAATATCTTAATAGGTTTTTAAAACTGTTAGTATCTCTAACCGTACCATATTCATAGGTAAGCCAGTGCCCTACGGTAAATTTCTCAAACCTGAGCATATCCAGCGGGGCCGCCTCGGGGACGACCACTTTAAACAGATGAGGCCTTTGGATCGCCGCTGCTGCAACCACAAGGCCACCGTTTGAGGCGCCGGTTGCCCCCAATCTGGCACTACTTGTGTAGCCTTCTTTTATTAAGTATTCTGCCGCTGCTATAAAGTCATCAAAAGATTTCTGTATATTTTTTCCTCTTCCTGCTTTAGCCCACTTTACACCTTTATCGCCACCGCCACGAATATTGGCAAAAGCAAAAATGCCACCATGATGAACAAAGTCAACAATCCCCGGATCAAATGAAGGACTCGAAATGATCCCAAAACCTCCATAAGCTTTTAGTATGGTTGGGTTTCTCCCGTCTTTCTGCATCCCTTTTTCATATACCAAAATCATCGGCACCATAACACTGTCTTTTGAAGGATATTCAACTTCTTTATACACAATTTTGTTGAAGTTGAAGGAGACTTCTGTTCGTTTGGTGAGCTCTTTCTTAAATGTGTAAATGTTGAACCGGTAAACGACAGGTGGAATGGTGTAAGAGGTAAAATAGAAAAGCAGCTCTCTGTCTGTATATCTCCCGTAAAATCCACCGAGAGAAGTGGCTATGGGAAACTGCATATTGTAGAGAATCTTACCGGAATAATCATAAACTGTAAGAATGGGACGTTGGTCGGACTGATAGACTGCCACGATTCTGTCGGCGAAAGGGATAACCTTTAACAGGAGTGCCTCCGAATATGCCGGGGCAATGGCCAGCAACTTATAGGGATGGGCAGGGTCTATTTCCACAATGCTACCATTGTTGGAATGGAACCATGATTTGGCAATAAATTTTCCATCATGCGAATCAATAATATTGAGATTATCCGGAATATGGGTTATCAGGGGCATTATGTGAGGATGCTCAACCTTAAAATCAATGGTTCTACTGCAAACTTAGTGGAAAGTTGTAGATTTGGGCATGGAATTCACGAAAGATTTTTTCAATTTAATATTAGATTTTGGTGACGAATGGGTTATCACAGGGATTGAGGCGGATCATAGGGAACAGCAGGTGTATATTGATTTAGAATACAAATCTGACTATTACGAAGACCCTGAGACGTTAGAGCCAGCAAAGCTTTACGACCATACAGAAGTTAGGGTATGGCGTCATCTGGACATTTTGCACTATCAAACATATGTAAGGTGTAGGATACCAAGGGTATTATGTAAAGATGGTAATGTTAAGCAGATAGCTATAGGCTGGGCTGGGAAACACGACCGCCATACTTATCATTTTGAGAGCAGAGTCATTGATTTGTTAAAAGCTACAAAAAACCAGACCAAGACAGCAGAATTTATGAGGTGTGGTTTTCGGTTGGTTAACAGGATAATGCATCGGTGTACAGAAAGGGGGATGGAACGCAGGAGAATATCAAAAGTGCCCTTTGAGCATATAAGTATAGATGAAAAGTCGTTTAAGAGTGGGCATAAATATGTAACAGTACTATCGCATCCACGAAGTGGTGTTGTGTTAGATGTAGGTGAGGATAGAGATGGCAAATCAGTAGAAGCACTATTGACAAAGGCCTTTACCGACCAGCAAAGGAAGTCAATGAGAACAGTGAGTATGGATATGTGGCAAGCCTATATTAACTCTACTGCAAACCAGTTCCCCAATGCAGAAATAGTCCATGACAAATACCATTTAATAGCCTACCTAAACAAGAGCATGGATCAGGTAAGGCGGCGAGAAGTAGAGGATAATGAAGAGTTGGTGAATAGTCGGTATGCCCTTTTGAAAAACGAAGAAAATATGACAGAAAAGCAAAAGAGAAAGTATGAACTAATAAAATCTTCAAATTTTGAAGTATCCAAGGTGTGGCATATCAGAGAAAATTTTAAGTCATTGTTTGAGTGCTATAATGAAGAAAAAGCAGCAAGGGAGCTGTTTGTCAACTGGGCAAAAGATTCCTTTATGAACAATATAAAAGAGGTAAACAATGTAATTCTAATGTTTCTCAATCATGCCAAAGGAGTGGTAAATGCACTAATCAGCAATCTCAATAACGCAATGGCCGAAAGGTTAAATGGTAAAATACAAGAAGTGAAATTAGTTGGTAGAGGTTATAGAACTTTCAAGAATTTTAGAAGTGCTATACTCTTTTTTCATGGTGGACTTGACCTCTATCCACTAAAATGGTAGTAGAACCAATTTTCTTATTGTTTTCATCGCTGTAATTTACTACTATTTTCTTTACGAAGTTC
>CAYYOW010000126.1:0-5280 GCA_964473395.1 uncultured Lentimicrobiaceae bacterium
GCAACTGCATCCACAACCAAAGCTTTTACATAAGAATATTTTTCATAATGATTTTCTTTCAGCCATGTAACAACACTGTTAATCACATCCTGTGTTTGGGCAATGACCTTTAGCTTATCCTCATAATTTTTCTTGTACCCGGCCAATTCTGCTTTGGTAAGTTCAATTACTCCGCTACCGGCACTCCCTTTCTTATAATTTTTAGGTTTAACCATCAGGATGCCTTCCATTTCGAGATGCAAAGCAGAACAGAACTCAGTACAATAATAGGGGAAGGCTCCGGCTCTATTGGCCACAAAAGTTAACGAAGCTGTTTTACCGGGTTCATAACTACCGTTTTTGCCATAAGTATCAACAGTAAAGCCATGTGTTTCGTCTTCAGCCAGTTCCAGGTTGGTAAGGTGGAAGGTAACAATATCTCCCTGGTTCACCTCAACAATCTCAGGCGTGATATGAGAACGAATCATGGTTCCAAAAATATGAACACGATTTCCTTTTCTTTCCACTTTTTCTTTTCCGGCAACAGTTTTGTATCTAGAAATTTCACCGGTTCTGGAGTTAGTTCCTGTCGGATATCTAATAATAGGTTTAACGAGTGTACGTGCAATAGCGACAGAACCGTACATATTACACTGAGGCAGACTCATGGTATAGAGATCGGTCATCTTATCTGAGGAGATATCAATTAAATGCTGGAAACTGGGACGAACAGGGCCGGTTTTCAAAAAGTTTTTATAAAGCCCTTCTTTGTCAACTACAGCAAGGTAGTTAGAATGAGGCGCTGCTGACATCCCCTGTGGAACCAACAATTGACCGGGTTTGAAATCCAAGGTAAGTTCCCCCTCTTTTTTCATGGTTTTGTAATTCCAGCGAACTATTTTATTTTCATTAAAAAGAGAGGCATAAGCTGTATTGGGACGATACTCAAAAGCAACATCCACTACTCCTTTTCCAAGAGGAAGGGTACCATGAGTAACTGATTTTACTTCAATTACAGGTATATCAGCTGCTTTGTTTACAGTATAAGCTTTGTTAGCCATGGCCGCTTTTACCTTATTCAGATCAACTACTAACAAAGTATCACTCACCACTACGAAATATTTTCCTTTGGGTGTAACTTTAACCATCCGGGCATGAGCCGGTATCTGTATCATAGCAATGGCGTTGGCACTAACCGCATCGCGAAACGAAACCACGGTGGCACTGTTAATTACAGAAGTCTTCAGACCCAATAACTTTTTGTAATCAATAACATAAACATAATGTTTTTGATTTTTCTCGGCAGAGCCAACTATCAAACCATCACTACCAAATTTTCCGGCATCAAAGTAGCCCAATGTAAAAGGTGGTAATTCCAAAGTAAAGGATTTTTCTTTAAGAATACGGCCAAGATGCCCTGCCTTTGAAACTTTATCACTCTCTTCAAATTTCCAGAAAGTTACACCGGAATGGAACTTTTTGTCATAGTCAAAAGAGACATCTGCGGATTTCCCATCCCAGGTTGAGGGGAATTGGCTTGTCTGGATTACATACTCTGTATTTTGGGTAACGGCTGCCTCAGGATAGGTGGAAGCAAACAGGGGATGGCTGAGTATCTGTTTGGTTTCAAAGTCCTCAAGCCCCACCATTGCAATACGCGAGTTGGCGCCATCTGAAAAGAAAAGGCGCTTCCCATCATACTTTCCGTTAGTTTCTGACAAAGCCGGATAACGCATATCGCCATAAGTATCGATTTTATCATCCAAGGATGATTTTTTCAGCATCAGGGAGCTTTCGTCGTCAAAGCCGTAACCCTGCCAAGGTTCCGGAGAGAATACTCCAACGTATTTGTAGATGCGCATAGACGGAATTCCGTAAACAATCATAGTTCCGGAATTTCCGGTTCCTACGATTCCGAGGTACACGTCACGACCTCCACGCGGCATGAAAGTTTTAACCGCCGCCAACACATCGGCATCGGTCAACCCACGTTCTTTTTTCACATCGTTGAGCGTCTTCTGGGCTTTCACAGGCTCTCCAGCAATAGCTACCAGCAAAAAAACGAGGCTCAATACGAGAAAACGTTTTGTAATTAACATCATAATTAATAATTTAGGTTTATAGATAAATAAAAATGGTTCAAGTTCGATCCTTACAACATGTTAATGGTTATTTCAGTACCGGCTTACCTGTTTAATTGCCGACACATAATTCAATCTTCAAGCAACTAGCTGTACTTCAACACTTTATAATAACATAAATAATAATCTCATTTTTAGAGACTGAGTGACAAAGTTAAAAAGATTTAAATTAAGTTAAAAATATTTAACGTTTCTTAAAAAATTTATACTCAGTCTAAATTAAGTGTCAAAATTAAAACTCAATAAGCTTTGAAATAAGATATGAAAATACAGGGGGGTGTTTTTCATATTTGCTGACAGGAAGGCGTAGCCTAAGGCCTTTAAATTTTTGGCAAAGGAAGGTAAATAATTTAAATATACCCCTTTGCATTATCGCAGTATCAGTAGAAAGGGCAGCCAAAAGGTAAGCTCACCAAGCGTTCGGTAACGTTCATTTTTCTGAAAAAAGGAGGGGAAATGATGTATTGCCAATAACGAGGCTGTCATAGCAGCCAAAACAATGTATTCATTTCTCAGAGGAGATGTTAAAAGCAACAGTCCTAAAGAAAAAAGCATACTTGAAATAAGCAATATCAGTACCAGCCTCTGGGTTGTCTGTCGTCCGTAAAAAGTACAAAAGCTTTGCATCTGATCACCTCTATCAGATTCTCTCTCATAAAGTGCCGTGAGCAATCCCTCTGACCAAACCAGTATAACAAATATTACTATTGTTAAAATAGCAGTAAAGGGAAGTGCTTTGCCATTCCATACCAAAGGAGCGAGCCAAATACCGCCAACATAAAAAAGGCTAATAAAGAACTCTTTTTGAAAATAGAATCCCTTTTTCCGTCCAAGAATTATAAATCCCAGATAAATCAGCGCGCCAAGTCCAATGGCAAGGCCCCAAATAAGGACACGGGTATCCAGAAAAATAAGGACAAGCAGAAGTGTAAGCAGGGAAAAAATAAAAATGGCTGCTATAAAAAAATAGCGGAAACGATAATGCAACCGGTGCCTGAAAATTGTCGCGGCACGTTTTTGATGAAATCCGTCAATCAGGTGATCGGAAGTATAAACTACCCAAACTGACATTACAAGAACCGGCCACCACCAGAAATTAGGTTTTACCGCTAAAATATTTACAGCAAAAATTCCTCCGGCAACGGCTCCAATAACAACATCAAGGCTAACAGCCTGAAACAACTGTAGCCAGTAGCTTGCAAAACGCTTATTTAATTCCCCTTTTGACATAAAGAGCAAAGTTACAAAATGTTACTCAAACTAAAAGAGCTCCTGTCTGGAGGAACAGGAGCTCTTTATGATATAAGTTTCCCTTACTATTTGTCATTCTTCCTCTGATGCAACACTTTCGTGCAGATAGGGATGATTTTTGGCAATCAAAGGATGTTTTGAAAGCGATATGGCCCCAATCAGTAAAAACAATCCGGTAAAGCCGACAAACAAACCTATTTCGATATATCCGAAAACTACCTTATGCACCGTTTCGGGAAGAATAGCATTATATAATTCAATCCACTCTCCAACAACCAAAACACCAACCGTAATCAATAAAGCATTAGCATTTTTAGCCATACGGTTCCACATGAGAAAAAGAAACGGGAAGAGCCAATTAATGAAAATCTCAGCAAAGAAAAGTCCCTGAAAGCCTTCCGCTCTCCTCATGTGCCAATAAATAGTTTCTTCGGGGATATTCCCGTACCAGATCATCAAATACTGAATAAACCACATATAGGCCCACATGATGCTAAGCATAAAAATATACTTTGAAAAGTTATGAAGATGCCCTTTATTCAGAAAGGGGAAATAGCCCAGCTTATTCAGAATAATTACAGCACCAACGATAACAGCCGACCCATGATAAAATGCTGATATAAAGAACTTAACAGCAAAAAGCGTGCTGAACCAGTGGGCATCCAGCGACATAAGCCAGTCGATACCAACAAAAACGAAAGATATGGCGAGTACAAAGATGAAGACTTTGGACAGAAGTTCTATTTTATTAAAGGAATCAAGACCACCTATTTGATCTTCATTCAAAGAAAATTTCTTAATGCGTCTTACAAGAAAAATCCACAATACAAAAAACACCACAATTCGTGCAATGAAAAAGGGGACGTTCAGGTAAAATGCTTTATGTGCCAGCGCTGCATCGTGCAATGCAGCCCCGGGTTGTGCCCAATGATACAGGGTGGGAATCCCAAAAAAGAGTACAATCCACAAAATAGCAGCTACCATCAGATAACTAACCACAGCTTGTGGAACACGTACAAAGGCAGCCGACCAGCCCGAATTGGTAACAGCCTGAATGGCCATCCAAAAAAGAGCCCCCAAAGTAATCGATAGAAAGAAAAAGTTTTCAAGCAAAAGATTAGCCCAGGTTCTGGTAGTGGCACCCGTAAGAAATCCTGTTGCTACAGCAGCAAGACCAATTACAATCATAACTATCATTATGTTTTTAAATGACCTGCTAACATAAAGTTTCTTATCCATGAGAATAAATTTTAATAGACAATGGAATTATTTTTTTTCAAATGATCTCAGATAATTAACAATCTTCCAACGATTTTCCGTAGAAATTTGCGTTCCATGTGGCCCCATAAGCCCCGAAATAGAGCCTTCGGTAATAATGAAGAAAATAGAGCCATCAGGCATATTCTGTACATAACTTCCTGTTAAATCACGGGGTTTGGCCGGAAAAAGTTTGGCTGTGTACAAGTGTCCATCCCCTTTTGCATCAGCACCATGGCAATCCAAACAAAAAATCTCATACTGACGTTTTCCTACGGCCAAAGTGGCGGCATTAACCGGAACAGGATTTTTCAATTCCACTCCGGCCTTAGTCTGATCAACAACTTTCTCACCTATATTTTTTGGCTGGTAGGGAAAAAAGGAACTACTCCGGTCAACACTACCTTCGGCAGGAGGTTGGTTTGTTTGACCGTTGGGTAATATTTTGTTAGGAGTATAAGCTTTATCGAATTTGGTATAATACATATCGTGTTCGCCCATATAGGCATATCCCGGATTATTCTTATTCTGAACACAGGAGGACAAGCCTAATACGGCCAGCAAAAGAATAAAAAGTAATGATCTATTTTTCATTTTCAAAATTTTATAAAACCTGTCAAACATTGCTCATATTAACTTCTACCGCACCACT
>CAYYOW010000127.1:0-5219 GCA_964473395.1 uncultured Lentimicrobiaceae bacterium
GGGCGTTCGTGTCCCACGGCTGCCCAGGCGCCGAGTGCAGCGGGGAGTGCAAACCCAATGGATCCGAGATAGCCCGACATGAGAAACGTGTTGTTTTTGCTTTCATAATAACGTCCGAAAGAGTAAGCGTTGTTTCCAACATCCACCGTCATAACGGCATTCTCAGGAGCGAGTTTATTTAAGGTATCGAAAATGTGGATAGCTCCCAGTCCGTTACCATGATATTCCTTTAGTCGCCTGGATTTTTCGGTACGCCATATTTTCCAGCGGGAAGCAATATCTTCGGTTTGGTTGGTGGTATCTGTTTTCCCTTTTAAATCCTTCGTGAGCATTTCGATGGTGACGGCAACATCGCCCAGTACCTGTGCATCAACCGTATGGAATTTAGCTAGTGCCAGGGGGTCGGAATCCACTTGTATCAATGGTTTTTTGTCAGTGATACCCGTGTGGTTTGAGAAAGAAGCCCCCAAAACGAGCAACAGATCTGATTCGTTCATTAGCCACGAGGCCACTGGTGTTCCACTTCTTCCCAGCACGCCTCCTGCCAACGGATGGTGATCCGGAATCTGGCCTTTGGCTTTGAAAGTGGTCAGTACGGGAGCCTTCAGTGTTTCGGCAAGGCGGATGATATTTTCCATGCTGAAGCGGGCGCCATGTCCCACTATGATAACAGGTCGTTTGCTGTGCACAAGCATTTTTTCCGCCTTCTGCAACGCTGCTTCCGGCGGTGCTATTTTCAGCGAAGTTATCCGGTTTTCAGGGGTCTGCGCTTCTTCTTCTCTGGCAGGAATCACCTGAACTTCATCAGGAAAAGTAAGGTGGGAAACCGTGCGGTTTAGCAGGGCATGTTTGATGGCCAAAGTCATAAGCTCAGCATGACGGCTGTCGTGTTGCACACGATAGTTAAATCCGGCTACGGTGTTGAAAGCCCGCACAAGATCCACTTCCTGAAAGTTTCCGGTTCCCACAACTTGTGTCGCCACTTGTCCGGTTAAGGCGATTAGCGGTGCGCGATCCACGTTGGCATCCCACATGCCGGTGTACATGTTGGTAGAACCCGGTCCGGCAATGGCAAAGCATGCGGCTGGTTTTCCGGTGAGTTTCCCATAAGCCGAAGCCGCAAAAGCAGCAGCCCCTTCGTGACGGATAGCAAAGTAGCGAAGGTCTCCCAGCTCTTCACGGCGGCGAAAAGCATCTGCCAATCCGAGGTTGGAATGGCCGACCATACCGAAAACCGTATTTACACCCCAGTTTACCATGGTTTCGACCATGATGTCGCTGACAGTTGTTTTATGTTCTTCCTCCACTTCTAAGGCAACGAAAACTTTATTGTCTTCTGTTTTAACTTCTACAGGAGCAACACCGTCATCAAATCCAGGTGCTTTGCCGGTACAGGGGTGGTAATCCCAGCCGTGCCATGGACAGCGTAACAGGCCGTTTTCGATGCTTCCCTCACCCAACGGGCCTCCCTGGTGGGGACATTTGTTGTCAAGGGCACATATTTTTCCTTCAAATCTACTTAGGCAAATATCTGTGTGGTTGGCAGTTTCTGTTATAACACGATTTTCGTACAGTTCCGAAGTATCGTCCAGCACTTTTATCCATGTTTTTCCTTTTTTCATTTCAGTTATGTTTGAATTTGAAGAAGTTGCTCTGCTTTAGTCGGTGAAAAGTGTTTTTGCTTACAAAAAATGGAAACAAAGGTTTAATTTTCATCAGAGTGAAAAGGCAACCATCCTACTAAAGTATGGAAAAAAAGTAATATAGAGGAGGGTAAATACTTAAATATTTTCTTTATTACTGTATAAGCCGTAGTATTTCCATCAAATTATTATTGTATTTTCGACAAAACAAAAAATGCTATGCGCGATTACCCTCTTCATCAAAAGGAGAAAGAAGCACGACTTATCTGGGCTTCAGTACGCGCTACACTGGAGGCTTTTCGGTTCAAATACAAACGCAGTGGCAAAAAGTCGAGGAGCAAATGGTCGTTGTTCGAGCGGTTGTTGTGGATTTTTAAACTTTTGCTTCGGCTGACCAGGTGGTACAAAATAGGTCATGCTAATGCCAAAAATATTGAGGTAAGAAAACTTAAACTCACATTTGAGAATTTGCCTCCTGCTTTTAACGGGTTTAAGATACTGCAATTAAGCGATTTGCATATTGATGCTATTGAAGGGCTTGAAGATATTCTTATCGGGAAAATTAAACCGCTTGACTTTGATTTGTGCGTGATAACCGGCGATTTCAGAAGGGACACCACGGGAAGTTTCAGGCAGATATTTCCGGCCATGAGAAAGCTGTTGGTGGCTGTCCGGCCAGAGCAAGGGGTATTGGCTGTTTTGGGAAACCACGATACTTTTAAAATCGTAGAGTTGCTGGAACCGCTTGGTATGCGGTTTTTGGTGAACGAGTCAGTTCTGATCGAAAAAGAAAGCCAACGTATTCGTATTAGCGGCACTGACGACACCTATTATTTTTATACGGATATGGCCTTGCATGCTTTGGAAAACAATACAAAAGATTTTTCCATTGCTTTGTCGCATACGGGCGAGATGAGCGACATTGCAGCAGATAATCATTTCAAACTTTATCTGTGCGGGCATACCCACGGCGGGCAAATCTGTCTTCCGGGCGGTATTCCTATTATCAGTCACCAAAAGGGAAGACGGGAGCGAGTGCGTGGCTTGTGGTATGAAAAAGGGATGAAAGGCTATACCAGTCCGGGAGCAGGTGTGTCAGGTATCCCATTGCGTTTCAACTGTCCTCCGGAGATAACCTTGTTCGAACTGGTAAGAGAAGCTCCTGCCCCGGCATAAAAAAAAGCAATTCCTGACGATATCGTTTTTATTGAGTATCGTTTTTTGTCTCTGTTTTTCAGTTAACTGCTTAATGAAATATTGGGATAATTACATCTACCAACAATCGGAAAAACACCTTTTCCGGTATCTTATCTTGCACCAAAAAGGGCTGCTAAAACCAAACAGATGACGGGTGTTGTTATTAGTTTTAAATCAGTAAGTTAATAATGATATTCTGAAGTATGGAAACAGGAGAATTATGTTTTCCATGGTATAACCGGAGCCAAAATTATTCCTATTTTTGCAAGTAATAAATTTAGTTTGTTAAACCATTAAAAATTTATACAATGTACAGCAATCTTGAGAGTGTTCCGAAAGCATATAACGAGCCTGTGCTGAGCTACAAATCCGGTTCACCGGAGCGTGTTGAGCTCAAAGCCACACTGAAAAAAATGAAATCGGAGGAAATTGAAATTCCCATGGTCATTGGCGGAAAACCGATTACCACCGGCGAGAGAGTGGCCATTCATCCCCCCCACGAACTGAAACATACACTGGGCTATTATTACAAAGGTGATGCTTCCCATGTTACAATGGCTATTGAAGCCGCCCTCGAAGCTCGAAAAACCTGGCATAACATGCCCTGGGAGCAACGTGCCGCCATCTTTTTGCGTGCCGCTGACCTGCTCAGTGGTCCTTATCGTGCCAAAATCAATGCCGCTACCATGCTGGCTCAGTCGAAAACTGCTTTTCAGGCTGAGATTGATGCGGCCTGTGAGCTGGCCGACTTTTTCCGCTTCAACGTGCAATACATGACAGAAATATACAGCCAGCAACCGGCTTCTTCCAAAGGTATCTGGAACCGCCTGGAATACCGTCCGCTGGAAGGCTTTGTGTATGCGCTGACTCCTTTTAACTTCACCTCCATTGCCGGAAATCTTCCTGGAGCTCCTGCTTTGATGGGTAATGTGGTTGTTTGGAAATGTTCAAACACGCAGGTGTACTCTGCAAAAGTCATTATGGATATTTTCCTGGAAGCAGGGTTGCCTGATGGTGTCATCAATCTGGTATTTGTTTCGGGTCCGGTAGCCGGGAAAACGGTTATGGAGCATCCCGATTTTGCCGGATTCCACTTTACCGGTTCTACCGCCGTTTTTCAGCATATCTGGAAAACCATTGGAACGAACATTGCCAAATACAGAACCTACCCCCGTATTGTTGGCGAAACCGGTGGCAAAGACTTTGTGATGGTTCACAAAACAGCCCATGCTGACCAGGTAGCCACAGCTTTGGTAAGAGGTGCCTTTGAGTTCCAGGGACAGAAATGTTCCGCTGCTTCCAGGGCATATATCCCTGATAACTTGTGGGATGAGGTGAAAGAAATCATGGTCGCGCAGGTGAAAAGTATAAAGATGGGTTCCCCAGAAGATTTTACTAATTTCATGACGGCCGTGATTGATGAGGCAAGTTTCGACAAACTTGCTGTATTTATTGACAATGCCAAAAAAGATGCTGATGCTGAAATTATTGTGGGCGGCGGCTATGATAAATCGGATGGCTATTTTATTGAGCCTACGGTTATCCGTGCAAAGGATCCACAATATGTTACCATGGAAGAAGAGCTGTTTGGTCCTGTACTGACGCTTTATGTTTATGATGCTGAGAAATATGAGGAAACACTTGATATTCTCGACAGTACTTCGCCTTACGGCCTCACCGGAGCCATTTTTGCCGACGATCGTTTAGCTGTTGATCTGGCAACAAAAAAACTGGTTAATGCTGCCGGTAACTTTTATATCAACGACAAGCCTACTGGTGCCGTTGTCGGGCAGCAGCCCTTTGGTGGCTCACGTGCTTCGGGAACCAATGACAAAGCAGGTTCGAGCCTGAACCTTATGCGTTGGGTAAGTCCGCGTACCATTAAGGAGACTTTTATTCCGGCTACCGATTATCGCTATCCTTTCATGGACGAGGAATAAACATCTCTGGTAGTTAAATTAAAAAAGCCATTTACTTCCGGGTAAATGGCTTTTCTGTTTTGAAAGAAGTAGCGGTGGCGAAGACAGGCTGGATTATTTAAACGACTGTAAATCCTGTAGCCGTTTATAAATACCGTTTCTTTTTACCAACGCTTCATGGGAGCCGCGTTCCACAATCTCACCTTTTTGCATGACGATAATCTCGTCGGCATCGCGGATGGTGGAAAGTCGGTGAGCAATCACCAGCGTGGTTCTGTTTTTCATGATTTTTGAAAGCGCATCCTGTACCAGCCGTTCGGCTTCCGTGTCTAAAGAAGAGGTAGCTTCATCCAGAATTAATATGTCGGGATTGGCCAGGATGGCCCGTGCTATGCTTAGCCGCTGACGTTGTCCACCGGAAAGTATTACACCCCGGTCTCTGACGCTGGTTTGATAGCCA
>CAYYOW010000128.1:0-5190 GCA_964473395.1 uncultured Lentimicrobiaceae bacterium
TCAGTCCGTAACCCATGATGTTGGTACCCGGGTCAATACCTAATATTATTCTTTCCTTGGCCAATTGAAACGTTTATGGCAAAATTAAACAAAACATACAATATTCTTATCCGGTTCGCCATTTTGGTGTTTACCTTTTATTTTCTGTACGAACAGCTTTTCTACAAGCACGATTTGTCCTCTTTCTTAAAAAGTATAGAAGCGGTAACAAGGACTAAGAACTTTGGGTTTTTGTCGGTTATTGTTGTTTTACTATTGCCTGTAAATCTACTACTGGAAAGCCGCAAGTGGCAATTTCTCATGCAGAAGCTGGAGAAAGTTTCTATGATAGGGGCTTTCAAAGCTGTTCTTACGGGTATTTCGGTCAGTGTTTTTCTTCCCAACCGTGTGGGGGACTACCTGGGCAGGGTTTTTATTCTGAAAAAAGCCGACCGCCTGCAAGCTACACTGGCCACCATTTTGGGCAGTATGGCACAATTGCTTACCACCGTTTTATTCGGCCTTACTTCGGTAGCTTTTTTTCTGGACCACTGGATCAATCAGGACAGCTCGTTAAACCGTTGGGCGTTTGCCGGCCTTCTTTTCAGTATCATCATGGTGTCTGCTATTCTGGTTTTTGCTTTTTTGAATTTCAGTGTTTTTTCTGTTCTGTTGAAGAAAATTAGCGGCCGCGCTTACAATAAAATTGCACATTATGCAGAAGTTTTCTCCTGGTACAGCGCTCATGAACTTTTCTATGTCCTTGCCATTAGCATCCTTCGTTACCTTGTCTTCTCCATGCAGTTCTTCCTACTACTCAAGATCTTCCAGATACCTATCGGGTACCTGCACGCCATGATGGTCATTGGGTTTATTTATCTGCTTATGAGTATCATCCCCACCATCGCACTTTCAGAAATTGGCGTTCGCGGCTCGGTAAGTCTTTACGCTTTCGGACTGTTCTTCGGCACCACCATTCCGAAGGCCCTGGACAGCCAAATTGTTGCCTCCTCTTCGGCACTGTGGCTGCTCAACCTGGCTCTTCCTGCATTGTCAGGATTATTCTTTATCTTTAAGCTCCGGTTTTTCCGTAACAACAAAAGCCATGAGTACTAAAATTATTCTCTTCATACTTTCCGTGTCAGCTGTACTTTATATGCTAATTATTTTTGCTTTCACGGCAGGGTGGAACAGTTTAAGAAATTACTCGTTTTCGCATGGAACCCTGAAAACATCGCTTAGTGTGGTGGTGGCTTTTCGCAACGAAGCCATGATTTTAAATGAGTTGCTGGAAGCTTTTCTACAACAAACATACCCGGGCGAATTGCTTGAAATTATATTTGTAGATGACCATTCAACTGACAAAAGCAAAGCTGTCGTTGAAAAATTTATCAAAAGGAATAAACATCTGAACATCCGACTGCTGGAGGCCGATGGAAAAGGAAAAAAAGCGGCGCTGCACACAGGAATTACAAATGCTGGCGGAACGCTCATCGTAACCACCGATGCGGACTGTCTTCCTAAAAAAAGCTGGCTAGCGGAGATAGCAGCGTTGTATGAAGAAAAACAGCCCCGGCTCATATTAGGATCGGTGATTTACGATGGGGAAGTTTCTTTTTTGCAAAAGCTCTTCTCGCTTGATTTTATAAGCCTGGTGGCTTCGGGCGCCGGTTCGGCAGGTCTGGGACTTCCGTTTATGGGAAATGCTGCCAACATGGCTTTTGAGAAACAAATATATCTGGATGCAGGAACCAATGCTTTGAATACCGGATTTGCTTCCGGTGATGATGTCTTTTTCATTCATTATGTCAGACGCGAATATGGCAGCAAAGCCATCGCTTTTATCAAAAATGAAGGAACCATCGTACGCACCCCGCCACCGGAGAATCTGAAGACCTTCTTTTCACAACGTATCCGCTGGGGTTCCAAAGCAAGAGCTTACACACAACCTTGGGCGTTACTGGTTTCCTATACTATTTTTCTTTTCAATTTTCTGTTGACAGCCCTCTTGGTTTCGAGCTTGTTTATCTATTGGTTTATCATCATTTACGTACTGTTTATTATCCTGAAAACGCTCACCGATTTACCTTTACTCTACGCTTTCGGCCGGTTTGCCGGCAAACGGAAATTATTGCCTCTTATCTTTCCTTTTGAAATGATTTATCCCGTTTACATTACCTACATTGCCTTTCGAGGTCTATTTTCGTTTGAATGGAAAGAGAGAAAATTGGCCAGATAAGCTACCCGTAAACAAAAATCACCACGGTAGCCTGGCTTTTTGGAAAAGCCCGTATGAAAACAACAATTAACGGATGGTGAGATACGCTCCTCCTTGAAGGGAAAGTAATTAAAGGGCATGGCGGGCAGCCAAAACAGTCTCTACATAACCTATGTCGCCCGGCCGGGTAACTTTGATGTTATCCGCACTTCCTTCCACAAGATGCAAAGCCAACCCGGTACCTTCAACCACAGCAGCATCATCCGAAAAGTCATCCCGGTAACCTTGTAGATAGGCCTTTTTGATAATTTCGGAGCGAAAAACCTGTGGTGTTTGTACCACTCTGAACCTATCTCGTTCCAGCGCCTGGCTGATACCATTTTCCACCTGACGTAAAGAGTCAGTTAGCGGTGCTACGGGAATAGCCGTACCGTGTATCCCGGCCACTTGCAGGCAGGCCTTAATTGTTTCGCCACTCACCAACGGGCGAACAGCGTCATGAATAAATACCAGGCTTTTGTCGTTCACGTAAGCCAGTGCATTTTTCACAGAATGGTAACGGGTGGGGCCGCCTTCCACAACCCGGTGAGCAACCGTAAAATCATAATCTACACAAAGATGTTTCCACCTTCCGATTTCCAGCTCGGGAAGTACGAGAAGAAATTCGGCTTTACCATAAAAAGTGGAAAAAGCATCAAAAGTATGCATTACCAGCGGGCGGCCATCAACCAAATGAAACTGCTTTGGCATTTCGCTGTCCATGCGCAGCCCTTGTCCTCCTGCCACCAGAATAATATAGGTCTTTGTGTTCATAATGTACTGCGAAAATAGGGATTATTGACAAAACAAATCAAAAAAAAAGACCGGACATAAGCGTGTCCGGTCTTCCTTGTATGGCCAGCGGAAAACTGCCCGTGTTTTTATGATTGGTCTTAAAAATTAAATTATCAGTATAGCATCACCGTAAGTGAAAAACTGGTATTTTTCTTTAATCGCCTGACGGTAAACCTCGAAAGCAAAATCGTAACCCAGATAAGCCGAAACCATCATAAACATGGGAGAATAAGGCAAATGGAAATTGGTAATCAGGGCATCTGCTGTTTTAAACTCATAAGGAGGGAAAATAAATTTATTGGTCCAGCCATTGAATGGTTTTATTTTCCCGGTGATAGAAACAGCCGACTCCAAAGCCTTCATACTTGTGGTTCCCACAGCCACCAGCTTGTGTTTGTTTTCGATAGAATGATTAATAATTTCAGCAGCCTCGGCTGTAACAACCAACTCCTCCGAATCAACTTTGTGTTTGGTAAGGTCTTCCACCTCGATAGGACGAAAATTTCCAAGGCCCGTATGCAGGGTTATTTCAGCAAAATTAACGCCCAGAATTTCCAGCCGTTTCATCAACTCTCTTGAAAAATGAAGCCCGGCAGTGGGTGCGGCCACAGCCCCTTCATATTTCGCATAAATCGTCTGAAATCGCTCGTCATCTTCCGGTTCAACGGGACGATTATGAATTTTGGGTAATGGTGTTTCTCCCAGCCGTTTCAGTGTAGCTTTAAATTCTTCGTAGGGGCCATCATACAGAAAACGCAATGTACGACCACGGGAGGTGGTGTTGTCTATAACCTCTGCCACAAGGGTTTCTTCTTCACCGAAATATAATTTATTTCCAATTCTTATTTTTCGGGCCGGGTCAACCATCACATCCCATAGCCGGCTCTCTTTGTTAAGCTCGCGAAGAAGGAAAACTTCAATTTTTGCACCTGTTTTTTCCTTTTCACCATGCAAGCGTGCAGGAAAAACCTTGGTATTATTTATCACAAAAGTATCTCCATCGGAAAAATATTCCAGAACATCTTTAAACATTTTATGCTCAATAGTCTGCCGCCTGCGATCCACGACCATCATCTTTCCCGCTTCTCTTTCTTTTGGTGGATGACTAGCAATCAGCTCTTCAGGTAATTCAAAATTAAATTGTGATAATTTCATTGCGTCTGGTTATTTGTTAAGAAATCAGTAGAACTTTTCTGTTTATAAAAAGCGTGCAAAGGTAAGTTATTTTAAAGGGTTTGTCAAGTTAAGAATTTTGCTTAGCCGGCTGAAACCTAACTGCTTAGTTTTCCTGGTTTAAAACGGCTCCCGTTTCACGTAAAATCTCTTCCTTGAGAGACTCCAGACTCATGGCATCGGACAAAGGATATTCTCCAATTTGAGTGCGCTTCAGCGCGATAAGATAAGCGCCGTTATTCAGGCTTTCGCCAAAATCTCGTATTAGTGAGCGGACATAGGTTCCTTTGCTGCATTTGACATAAAATTCGGCATTGGGAGCTTTATAATTCAATATGTCGAATTGATGGATGGTTACCCTTCTTGGATTAAGCTTAACCTCTTCCTTTTTTCGTGCCAACTTATAAGCACGCTCTCCTTTGATTTTTATGGCAGAATAGAGCGGTGGAATTTGGTCTGTTTCGCCAAGAAACAGCCGGCTTTTTTCTTTAAGCATATTTACATCGAGATGGGCAACATCAAATTGACGATCGGGTTCTGTCTCTTTATCGTAAGAGGGAGTCGTCGCCCCCAGGCACATCTGCCCCACATATACTTTGTCCAGTCCCTGAAAGCTATCAATTTGTTTGGTCATTTTTCCCGTACAGATAATTAGCAATCCGGTGGCCATGGGGTCAAGTGTTCCGGCATGCCCCACCTTTAATTTCTTGATTTTGTAGGCTTTGCAAATGAAATAACGGAGAGAGTTGACCACATCAAAAGATGTCCATCCCAACGGTTTGTCCACCAGCAGCATCTCCCCATCCCAAAAATTAAAAGCCATCAGGAGATACTTAAATTAACGCCAAAAAAATAGAGAATCAAAATGGTTAGCCCAACAACAATCCGGTAGTAACCAAATATTTTGAAACCGTGGTTGGTAAGGAAACTGATAAACGATTTTATGGCAAACATTGCGACCACGAAAGCGACCACATTGCCAAACA
>CAYYOW010000129.1:0-5180 GCA_964473395.1 uncultured Lentimicrobiaceae bacterium
TAGAGCATCGGATTGTGGTTCCGAGGGTCGTGGGTTCAAGTCCCATCTTCCACCCACTCAAATGAAAAGCCGGATATTTTCCGGCTTTTTTTACATCTTATAATTTCCTTATATGGAAATAGAAAAATCCCCGGAAGCATTGCTTCCGGGGATTTTTCTATTTCAGAAACTAAAATAGTTTATTCTGTAACTTCCACAACAACTTCACTACTTTGCCACAAACCGTGTTTGGTGCAGAATGCCATAGCGGTGAGTTTCATGTTGCGGGTGGGGACAATGTGGAAATCCACTTCCACATGGCCGGCCTGGTTACCCAATGCACCGGGAACAAAAGTAGCTTGTGCAAGGTTATTTTCGCCGTTCCACAGCTGAACCCAGGCAATGTAATGGTCAAAATCATCAGGATGGGGATATTCGTCACCTAACTTAATGGTAACTTTAAATTTTTCGCCCTTCTTTGCCGTTCCTCCACAGTGGATAAACGGAGAATGGCGATCGATGTAATCTTTTTTGGCTTCGCGGTCGATGGTTGAAATATCGACATATCTGTTAATTTTCATGATCCTATAATTTAAATTGATTATTAATAAGGCAAATGTATAAAATTTTAGATAGCAAAGGTGTGCCCTTAATCTTTTTTAACATTTTCTTTAACATCTTCTTCTTCAAGTGTTTCCCTTGCAAGTCCCAAGTCGGAGGCCAACTTTTGTTGCAGCGTGGCCAGCTCGATGTTGTGCCGGATATTTCCATGCGTGCTGTAGGATATAAATCCTGTTTCCTCGGAAACGATAATAGCAATGGCATCGGAAATTTCGGTCATACCGATAGCTGCTCTGTGGCGAAGACCGGCATAACGGGGGAGTTTCTTTTTCGATACCGGAAGTACGCATCCTGCCGATTTTATCCTGTTTTGTGTAATGATCATAGCTCCGTCGTGCAGCGGACTGTTCTTAAAGAAAATATTTTCAACTAACGGACTGCTGATCTCCGCATCCACAAGAACGCCGGTGTTGACTATCTGCTGCAATTCATTTTGCCGGGTGATTATGATAAGTGCTCCCTGCTTCATATTGCTCATGTGCTGGCAGGCTACTACCACGGGGTCGGTATCTGTTTCGAAAGATGTGTCAAACCAGTTGGATATAAACGCAAACCGCTTGCCGTACTTCCCCAGAAAAGAGGGCGTTCCAAGTGCCAGCAAAAATTGCCGTATCTCAGGTTGGAAAATTATAATCAAGGCAATAATACCCACGCTTATAAAAGCTCCTAAGATATCAGAGAGTAACTGCATTTTCAAGGCATCAGTTACTTTCCATAATATGAAGATGGCAACAATACCAACAAAAATATTTATGGCTGCCGTTCCTTTCAGTAGCTTGTAAAGCGTAAACAACAAGACTGCTACGAAAAAAATATCGAGCAGGTCAAGAATACGAATATGGATAAATAATGTAAGCAAGTTTATTGACTTTTTTAAAGGTAAAGATAATATTATTTGGGAAACAGGCCAAAATTACGGTAATAACGGACAATGTCAATAGCTTCGCGGGCTTCTTTCACATCATGAACCCGCAAGAGGTTGGCACCGGCAAGCAGGGCCAGCGTATTAGCCACTGTGGTACCGTTAAGAGCCTCGGAAGGTTGGATGTTGAGGACTTTGTTTATCATAGATTTTCGCGACACTCCGGCCAGCAACGGCAAGTTATCGATGCGGATTGTTGCCATGTTTTGCAAAAGCTCATAATTGCTTTCCAGTGTTTTCCCAAAGCCAAACCCAGGGTCGAGGATGATATCTTCCACACCAAGTGTCCGTAAAGTCGATACCCTTTCTGCAAAAAATGTATGCACAACGGGAACGATATTCTCCGAAACAGGATGTTGCTGCATGTTTTGTGGCGTTCCGTGGATATGCATTAGTACATAGGGAATCTTTAAATCTGCTATGGTTGAGAACATATTTTCGTCAAAACTTCCGCCGGAAATGTCGTTGATCATCCGGGCGCCAGCTTCAACACATTGGCGGGCGACTTTCGCATGGTAGGTGTCGATGGAGAAAACGGCTTCCGGAAACTCCCTAACAAGCCTTTTCAAAGGTGGCAGCAGTCGCTCCAACTCCTCTTCTTCGTCCACAAACCGGGCACCCGGCCGGGTGGAGACAGCCCCCAAATCAATGATGTCGGCGCCTTCTTCCAGCATTTTACTGGATTGGCTGACCCATTGCTCATCACCACGGTATTTTCCACCATCGTAAAATGAATCGGGTGTCAGGTTCAAAATCCCCATGACTACAGGTTTAGAGAAATCAAATAACCTTTCTCCCGCCAGGATGCTCCTGATTTTTGGAAAAGAAGTATCTTTATTGCCCATAATTATTGCATTTTTGCAATGCCAAAGGTACGGATAAAAAGAGTTGATTCATGAAAGACAAAACAGCACAACAGTTTGAAACAATCATGCAGAAATGCACCATGGTTTTTGAGGATAAGCTGAAAGATTACGGTGTCGCCTGGCGGATTTTGCGAACCTCCAGTCTCACCGACCAGATTTACATTAAAGCCAACCGCATCAGAAGCATACAACAAAAGGGCGTGCAGAAGGTAGACGAAGGTATTGTACCTGAGTTTATTGCTATTGTAAACTATTCCGTAATGGCTTTGATTCAGTTGGAGCTTGGAGTGGCAGATGAGCCTGACTTGGAAAGTGAAAAAGCCGTTACTCTTTTTAAAAAATACCTTATTCGGTCGCGCGATTTGATGCTGAATAAAAACCATGATTACGGTGAAGCCTGGCGTAATATGCGCATTTCATCGCTGACGGATATCATCCTGATGAAACTTTTGCGCATCAAGAAGATCGAAAACAACAAGGGTAAAACGCTGGTCTCTGAAGGCTTGGATGCCAATTATTACGATATTATTAATTATTCAGTGTTTGCATTAATAAAAATGATACTCGAAGGTGAAAAGCTATAAACAGAAGACTTTTCTTTCCCGCTTGTTGCCGTTTATCCGTATTTCCCTCGGCTTGGTTTTCCTATTTTCCTCTGTTGTGAAAGGCATCGACCCTGTGGGGACTTCTTACCGCGTGCAAGATTATCTGTTGGCTTATGGCTGGACCTCGCTGGTGCCTTACGCTTTGTGGATTGCTTTTTTGGTCATCTTCTCCGAGTTTTTGATTGGTATTGCATTTTTGTTTAAAATCTTTATCCGCACGGCTGCCGGAGCTATGCTTTTGATGCTGCTGTTTTTTCTTGTGGTTACCTGGCTTGATGCACGATACAACATGGTAACTGACTGTGGCTGCTTTGGCGATGCTGTTAAACTCACCAACTGGCAGACTTTTTATAAGAATATTGTTCTGATTTTTCTAAATGTCATCTTCCTGTTGGGAACAAGGAAGGGGGGGCATGGAAACCCAAAGTTTTTACCGCAAATTTTGGTGCTGTCTATTTTTGGAGCCGGATTCCTCGGGTTTATGTTTTACAACCTCAACCACCTTCCCGTGGTAGATTTTCGCAACTGGAAAACAGGCCGAAATATGACAACGGACACGCCTATTAAAACCAAAACTTACGTAACCTATCAAAATAAAAAGACCGGTGTAGAAAAGGAGTTTCTATTTCCCCAATATCCCTGGAAGGATTCCACATGGATGGCACGCTGGAAGTTTGTTTCGCAGCGAACCGTAGCTCCGCCGTCTGTACGTAAATACAATCTGATTATTGAGGATAGCCTTGGTAACAACCACACAAAAGCTATCGTTGAGAATCCCGGCTTCCAGTTCATTATTGTTTCATTTGACATGAATCTGGCTGATGCCGATGGACTGAAAAAAGTGGCTGTATTGTCCCGCTTTCTGAATAATAAAGGAATCTCGATGGTGCTGGTAACGGCTACGGATTTAAAAACAGTAAGGCATTTTGAAAAGCAGTACGGCCTTAAGGCTCCTGCTTTTCAAGTAGATGAAACCGACCTGAAAGCTATGATCCGTTCTAATCCCGGTTTACTTTTGTTGCATCACGGCCTGCTTTTGAAGAAATGGCATTACCACGATTTCCCCGGCGTCAGGCAAGTCAAAAAAATTATAACTTCACCGGCAAAATAGCATTATGTTGCACTACGTCATAAAGCGGCTTTTTTATGGTATCCTTGTCCTTTGGGGGGTAGTGACGTTGGTGTTTCTGCTTTTCAATATTCTACCTGGCGATGCTTCGCGCATGTTGCTGGGGCAACGGGCAGATATTTCTTCGGTGAAAGCCATAAGAAAAGACCTCGGACTGGACAAACCACGTTATATCCAATATCTTAACTTTCTCAACGACTTGTCGCCCATTTCGTTACATAATGCAGATAACCCGAAGAGCTACTGGTACTTAAGCCGGGATAAATATCCTTCGGCTCATATCCTGATGCACTTTGGCCATGATGTGCTGGTGCTGAAGCCTCCCTATTTAAGGCGGTCGTATCAAAGTAAGCGAGATGTATCTGCCATTATCGCCGAGGCTTTTCCGAAGACTTTTCTATTGGCTGCCGCTGCCATCGTTATGGCTATGTTTGTTGGTATTCTGTTGGGCATTCCGGCTGCACTTAACAAGGACAGCCCTTACGACCGGTTTATGATGGTTTTCTCTTCGCTGGGTATGTCGGTTCCCTCTTTTTTTGCGGCCATTCTTATCGCCTGGCTTTTTGGTTTTGTTTGGGAGAAATATACCGGACTGCCCATGTTTGGGAGTCTTTATTCGGTGGACAGTTACACCGGCGAGGTTTACCTCAGCCTGCGCAATTTGATACTTCCGGCTATTACGCTGGGTATCCGACCGCTGGCTATCGTTATCAGCCTAACACGAAGTGCTTTGCTGGATGAGCTTTCAAAGGATTATATCAGGACAGCTTACGCCAAAGGGCTCAATCCGGCACGGGTAATTTTCAAACATGCCATGCGCAATGCTCTCAATCCTGTGATTACGGCTATCACAGGTTGGTTTGCTTCCCTGCTGGCAGGGGCGGTCTTTGTGGAATATGTCTTCGACTGGAAAGGCATTGGGTTGGTCATTGTGGATGCTCTGGAAAAATACGATCTGCCCGTCATTATGGGGGTTGTTTTGTTTATTGCGGTTATCCTCATCATTACCAACATTCTTGTGGATATTATTTATGCCCTGCTCGACCCGCGGGTGAGGC
>CAYYOW010000130.1:0-5172 GCA_964473395.1 uncultured Lentimicrobiaceae bacterium
CTGGCGCCGGAAGGCTACCTTTGCCAACAGGCTTTCGATTATGGCAGCGCCTCGGACAAAATCCAATCGTTCGATTACGATTGCCTGCTCATCGACATCAACCTGCCCGATGGCAGTGGTCTGGATTTAATAAAGCAGGCTAAACGACTGAAAAAACCCAGCGGCATCATTGTTATTACCGCCCGCGATGCCATCAACGATCGTGTGAAAGCACTTGAATTTGGTGCTGATGATTACCTCGTAAAGCCTTTTAATCTCGCTGAACTGAACGCCCGCATCAAATCACTTATCCGCCGGATGCATTTCCAGGGAAGCAACTTCATCACACAAGGAGACCTTCAGATTTTTCCGGACAGCTTTCAGGTTCTCGTGAAAAGCCAACCACTGGAGCTGACAAAAAAGGAGTTTGAGATATTACTGTTTTTTGTCTCCAATGCTGGGCGTGTCATCGCCAAAGAGAGCCTTGCCGGCCAGCTTTGGGGCGACGACATGGATTTCTCCTACTCTTTTGACTTTGTCTATGCTCAGATAAAAAATCTGCGCAAAAAACTCAAAGAAAAAGGCGCAAAAGACTATATCAAAACTATTTATGGAGTAGGCTACAAATTTGAAAGCGAATGAAACTGCTCACCAAAACGACACTCTATTTTGTCACGGTCTCACTACTGGTATTTTTTGCCGGTGGAGCAGGCCTTTACAAAATTATGCAAAATCTGGTGGAACACGAAGTGAATGCTGATTTGTACAACCGTATCCATTATCTTTACGACAATATCAGCCAACTGAACACGTTGGAAAATGTTGCTTTTATTGCTACCGAACCCATTGATATTCAAAAAGTGGACAAACCGGCTCCTTCCACTTTCCACCTGAAAGATACCGTACTTTATAACCGGAATGTCAAAGGGTATATGCCATACCGCCAGCTGAGTACCACGGTCAAAAGCGGAGATAATTATTACCGTATCCGGATATACAAATCACTCATCACTTCCAACTACCTCATTGAAAAAATTGCGTTGATTATCACGCTAATGTTGGTTTTGTTTCTTACGCTGGCCTATTTCCTCAACCGTCATATTTTCGGCAAGGTGTGGGCTGATTTTTTCAATACATTACACATTATGCAGGACTTCAGCCTGAGCAGTCCCCGTAAAGAATCTTTTCAGCCTTCCGAAATCATTGAGTTTAACCAACTAAACCGGGTACTCACGGAGATGACCGACAAACTCATCAACGATTATGAAACCGTAAAAGAATTTACCGGCAACCTCTCACATGAAGTGCAGACGCCACTTGCTGTGATAAAAAGCAAAACCGAGCTTCTTTTTCAGGAATCGCTTAACGAAAAACAATACGAGCTTGCTGGTTCTATCTATTCCGCCACCAACCGGTTGTCGGGTATTATACGCAGCCTTGGCCTGATTGCCCGTATCGACAAAAACCAGTTTGTTGACAAAACCGTCATTGACGTGAAAGCGTTGATTCTCAGGCAAACCGAAAACTTCGAGGCACTCATGGCCTCGCGAAATATTGCGCTGGAAACCCACTTTAACGGAACGCCAAAAGTGGTCATGGACAGAGACCTGGCCGAAATATTTATCAATAATCTGATCAAAAATGCCGTGCGTCATAATATCGAAAACGGATTTATCCATGTCATATTATCGGAAAAAGAACTCATTATTGAAAATTCAGGTACCGACCCCAAAATACCTACAGAAGAGTTGTTTGAACAGTTTTCCCGTGCTTCCGACAATGGTTTCATGGGTATCGGATTGGCCATTGTAAAGAAAATTATCGAGCATTACCACATGAGCATTAGCTACGATTATCGCAAAGGATTACACAGGATAGAAGTGGGTTTTTGAAGGTTGTAGCCCATAATTCTTTATCATTGTCGTATGGAAAGATTACGGACAAAAAACAGGATGTCTATTATAAAATCGTAGCTCATTATTACCATCTGCCTCATCATTTTTCCCATTCCTATCTTATAATCTTTCCAAACTAAGGTTCCTGCCTGTTTTAACTCCAAATTTCAGAATTCCTACAGATTCCGGTTATATTTTTGCCAGTGCAAAATGGAAAACATGATAGGACTCATTGGAATTAGTTATAAATCAGCCGATTTGGAAATCCGTGAACGGTTTACCTTTTCCAAAGAGGAGATAGACTCTTTCTCCAAACAACTGCTAAGCAGTGATAAAATCCGGGGGCTGGTGGTTCTGTCCACTTGCAACCGTACGGAAATTTATTATCATACACCCCAAGACACTAACAAGGAGGCTCTTCATCTCATTTTGGGCGCGTTGACGCTTCTCAAAAATTACTATGACAAACTGGAACCGTACTTTTATTTCAAGGATGGTGAGCAGACCGTGGAACATTTATTTAAAGTTGTTTCAGGAATTGATTCTCTTATTGTGGGTGAGGATCAGATTATAGGACAGGTGAAAGAAGCTTATCATTATGCTGAAAGTATTCAAAGTACCGATAAAATTCTGAATCGTTTGTTTACCAAAGCTTTAGAGACAGGTAAAAAAGTGCGTACACGTACGGAAATTAGCCGTGGATCGGCTTCGGCCAGCTCAGCAGCCGTTAACCTGTGCCATCATCGTTTTTCCGACCTGAGCAACCAGAACCTGCTTATGATAGGTGCCGGACAAACAGGCCAGCTGGTGCTACACAGCCTTCGCAAATCCACATTCAGTTCTTTGCGCATTGCCAACCGCACATACGCGAAAGCCGAAGAACTCTCGCAGCTTCATGGAGGCGAAAGTATTAAGTTGGAGGAGGTGGATCGTTACCTTGCCAACAGCGACATCATTTTTATTGCAACAGATTCCCCCGAACCGTTGGTGAGATTAGCCGCTGTAAAAAAAGCGTTAAAGAACAGAACACGGCCACAGAAACAACTTTTTTTCGATCTTTCCGTTCCCCGCAATATTGAAGAAGAGATTGGCAACTTGGAAGCCATCGACCTGTTTACCATCGACGACCTGACAAAAATTGTGGAGAGTACCAACCAAAAACGTATGAAAGAGATTTCGGCAGCCATGGATATTATTCGTCGTGCCGGAAATCATTTTATGACTTGGAAACACGAACAGGAATTGGTTCCCACAATTTTAAAAATAAAAGAAAATTTTCAGCAGCTCAACAAAACGGAAATGGAGGAATTTATGAAAATTCGCTCTATAAAAGACAACAAACTTCTCAACGAATATTCTAACCATATCACCGAAAAATTTGCGCGGGTATTTATCAAAAACCTGAAGACACTTTCCAGAGACACCGGCAAGAAGGATTTTATCGCTATGGCCGAAGAATTTTTTGAACTGTAAACAACATGGGCAGAACGGTAAAAATAGGTACCCGGGGCAGCAAACTGGCGCTGTATCAGGCCAACCGGACAAAAAGCGAGTTGGAAATACATTTCCCCGAACTTGATTTTAAACTCGAAATTATCCACACTAAAGGGGATAAGATTTTAGACGTAGCGCTTTCCAAAATCGGCGACAAAGGACTCTTCACAAAGGAGATTGAGATGGCTCTGCTGGATGGCCGTATCGACCTCGCCGTACACAGTATGAAAGACCTTCCCACACTTTTTCCGGAAGGGCTGAAACTTACCGCCGTCCTTGAAAGAGGCGAACCTCGTGAAGCGCTGGTGAGTACCGGACGACGAAAACTATCGCAGTTGACAGAAAAAGACATCATCGCCACTTCCAGTGTACGCCGAAGAGCACAACTGCTGAAAATTAATCCCCATTTTCAAATTGTGGATATTCGTGGTAATGTGGATACACGAGTCAATAAATGGAAGTCGGGATATTGCACTGTGCTGCTCATGGCAGCTGCCGGAATTCAACGTCTGGGGCTGGAAGAAAACATTTCCGAGCTGGTAAATCCTGCCCAAATGATGCCGGCACCTGCCCAGGGGATTATCGCCATCGAAAGCCGGGAAAATGATGCTTTCATCAATGAACTGCTGTTACAGATAAACCATAAAGAATCCTGGATCAGAGGCCGGGCCGAATACACTTTTCTGGAAACCATCCAGGGCGGCTGTCAGGTGCCTATTGCCTGTTACTCGGAGATCAACGATGGACAGCTTACCATCAGTGGGATGGTACTTTCGCCAAATGGGAAACAGTATTTATCTGATAAAGTGCATTGCGCTGTTTCGGAAGTTGCTGCGGTAGAAGCCTCCCGCAAACTGGCCACTTCCTTTCTCGAACGCGGTGCCCTTCAAATCATTGCTGCCATTGAAAAATAATTCGGAAAATATTGCCCCCGGCGCTCGTACCGTCATAAGCATGCAGCCTGCCGAACGCGCCTCCAAACTACGAAAAGCACTTGAAAGCAGCGATGTGCGTTTCTATAACATGCCCATGATTCGTACCGAAACCGTGGAACTTAATGCTGAAATACAAACGGCTTTTGAACAGTTGAGAAATTTTGACCTTTTGGTTTTTACCAGCCGCAACGGCGTGAAAGCTTTTTTCAAATTGCTGAGACAGGTAGGCCAAGAACTCCCCGAAAAAATGAAAACTGCTGCTATTGGTAAAGGAACCGCTTCAACGCTGGAGCAAAGCTACCGCAAGGCCGATTATATCCAACCGGGACGGACTTCTCGTGATTTTGCTGTCTATCTGAAAAATCAGGTGCTCAAGGGCGGAGAAAAAATCCTGCTGGTACTGGGAAATTTGGCGCCGGACTTTTTGCAAAACGAACTCTCTCCACAGGCATCCGTGCAACGTATTGATGTTTACCGTACGATTCCCGTACAAGAATATGACGTTGATCTTATGCAGAATATTTGGGATGACCAATATGGATTGTTGGTACTCAGCAGCCCGTCGGCTTTTACCAATTTCTATGATAATTATCAGAAAAAGAAAACAAACGCCCGTTTGCGGATTGCCTCCATTGGCGAAACCACCACACGGGCGATTTTAACCACCACACGGGCTTTTGTGCTGACGGCAAAAGAACCGGGAACCGAAGGCCTGCTGAACGAAATCAAAAAATATTTTCATTAAAAAAACAAAACAATGAGCTTTCCACTGACAAGATTAAGAAGGTTGCGCCAAAATCCGGTGCTGCGCGATATGGTAACCGAAACCAAAGTAACCACCGACGACCTGATTATGCCGTTGTTTGCCT
>CAYYOW010000131.1:0-3971 GCA_964473395.1 uncultured Lentimicrobiaceae bacterium
ACCTGGATTACTTTGCCGTTCTGGGCCATATAAAGGTTGTTTTTTATTGTAAAAGCAACACGCTCGGTTTTGTTTTCAAAAGAGACATTTTTGGCCGTATCCGGAACCTGGTTTACCTTTTTGACACTGTGTTTCTGAAAATCATAAACATAAAAACGATGATTAAGTGAAAACCCTGCCTGATCAGGAGCAAAAACGGTAAATTGCGGCAGCCGGCTTACCGTATCTATGCCTGCTTTGGATAGATCGGTGTTCAGTGTGGCTTTGTCGAAAAGCTGAACCACTTTTCCATGGGCAGCATCTGCTTTATAGAGTGCGTTCTTTTTGGCGAACACGTAGCTGTTGGTTTTTCCCATCCATTGCAGTTGCTGAACCCGCTTGGGAAACAGCGCCGGATTCAGCCAGGAGGCATCCGTTGCCGTCATCATTTTTTGCTGTTGCTGTGCGTATAGCGTAAACTGTGTGGTAATAACAAAAAGTACCACCATAGAAATAAATTTCTTCATATTATTTTGATTTAAGGTCATGACTAAAATGAAAGAGCAAACTTAGATAAACTTTTCCAAAAACAGCTGGTATAACCGGGTAAACGCATCATATACTTTTCTTATCTTTAGGGAAAAAAAGAGTTAGTTTACTTGAAAAAAGGGGGAGTGGTTTGTAACAGTGTGAGATAAAGAATACTGGAAATTCTACCCCGTACTTTTTTCATTTCGTAATTTTAGTGTACATTTGAAATCCAATTAACAACTGAAACACAGAACTCTAATAAAGATAGAAAAATGAAAATCTTCAAAAGAATCTTACTCATCGTAGCTCTTGTGATTATCGTGTTGGCGGCTGCCGTTTATTTCTGGTTGAAAAGCACCGCCCCCGACTATTCCGGAAAACTACATTTACAAGGGCTGAAAGACAAAACTACCGTGGTATATGATGCTTACGGTGTTCCTCACATCTATGCACAAAATGCAAAGGATGCTTATTTTACATTTGGCTACGTGCATGCACAGGACAGACTTTTTCAAATGGTTATGATTAGGCGCGTTGTGGAAGGCCGGCTGGCAGAAATTTTGGGAAAAGACCTAGTGAAAACCGACAAATATATGCGGGTTCTCACACTGAACAAAATGGCTGAACGCAGCGCCAAACGCTTTATGAAAGAAGCAGATAAACCAATAAAAGATGAGGTACAGGCTTATGTTGAAGGGATAAATGCTTTTATTAAAAAAGGAGATCTTCCTATCGAATTTACACTCATGGACTTCAAACCGGAAAAATTTACGGTTCAGGACGTGTTCGGTATCATGAATTATATGTCACTGACTTTTACGTCAGCCTTAACAGATGACCCGTTGATGTACAGGATTTATGAAAAATATGGCAATGCCTATTTGAAAGATCTGGATGTAGATTCGGCTACCATTGCCAACATGGGAAATGCACAAAAAAGCACGCAGCTGGCTGCCCTTTTCAAAAACATACAAACGGTACAAAAACTGGTTCCCGTTCCCATTTGGGAAGGTTCCAACAACTGGGTTGTCAGCAAGGCACATTCAAAATCGGGAAAAGTGTTGCTGGCCAATGATACGCACATAAAATATTCGCAGCCGTCAGTCTGGTACGAAGCCTATATCCAATATCCCGGCTTTAATCTTTACGGTTACTATCTTGCCGGCATTCCGTTTGCCCTGGTGGGACACAACAACCACTACGGCTGGGGGCTGACCATTTTCCCATATGACAATATGGATTTGTATGCCGAACAACAAAATCCCGATAACCCTGACCAATACAAACATGCTGGTAAATGGCTGAACTATACGGTTGACCATGAAATCATTAAAGTAAAAGGAGGGAAAGATGTACCCTTTACTATTCGTTACACTATTCACGGTCCTTTGCTTAACCCGGTGATACAAAATATTACAGAAAATCAAGCAGTGCCGGTGAGCCTGTGGTGGGCCCCCATGTATTTGAAAACCACTTCTATGGAGGCGCTTTACCAAATGGACAATGCCACCGACATGAAAAGTTTTAAAAAGGGCGTCTCTTTAGTCGATATTGTGGGTTTATATGTCGCTTATGGCGATACAGAGGGCAATATTGCCATCTGGGGTTCGGGAAAAATCCCCATTCATCCGGCAGGCACAAATCCACGCCTCATCATGGATGGGGCCAGTGGGAAAGCAGATATTCAAGGTTTCTATCCGTTTGAAAAAAATCCACAGACGGAGAATCCTCCCGGGGGTATTCTAAATACATCCAACAATGCCCCGCCTCCCGTTGATGGTATTGTTTATCCGGGTTATTATTTTCATGGCTACCGGGCTGCCCGGGTGAGAGCATTGTTACTCTCGAAACCCAAATGGACGATCAAAGAGATGGAAAGTATCCAGCTTGACGTTCATTCCAACAGGGATCTGCGTCTCGTGAAACTCATTTTGAATAATGTGGGCAGTTTCAGGGGCGATCCTAAAATTGTTTCGGCTTTGCAAAACTGGGATGGAAATTATGATACTGCCAGTACGGGTGCTGTAATATATACGCAACTGCTTTACTTCGTTTTGCGCGATGCCATGCTTGATGAAGTAGGCCAAAAGGATTTCAAAAAATTGATGGGTTCTTATATGTTCCGGGGCTCCATCGAGCACCTGCTCACCGACAAAAATTCGGTGTGGTGGGATAATGTGAATACCAAAGCCATCGAAACCCGTTCTGATATTTTTAAACGTGCTTTTTCGGAGACCACCGTGGCGCTTAATAATAATATGGGAACGGATATGTCAACATGGAAATGGGGGAGAGTGCATCAGCTTACCAATGTGCATCCCATAGGGCGAAAAGCGCCGTTCGACAAACTTTTTAATGTAGGGCCTTTTGCTATGTCAGGAAGTAACGAAGTGGTTGATAAAGAGGGGTTTGTTTATAATAAACATGGTGTTTATCCGGTAACTTCAGGGCCGGCACTCCGTTTTCTGATAGATTTTTCCAATACCAACCATGCCCTTTCCGTTATCCCTACCGGCCAGTCCGGAAATGTTTTCAGCCCACATTATGCTGACCAGGCTGAGATGTTTGTTCATGGTAAATACCGGATACAAATCATGCTGCGTAAAGAGATAAAAAAAGGAAAAACACTCATCCTGTTACCGAAAACTTCAAAAAATTGAACCGGCATGACAGGAAACAAACGGATTTCCTATTTTTGATAAAAATTTCACCATGAACACAGGAAGAAGCAGAACAGCAGATTTTTTGAAAGGAGTGGCACTTATTGCCATGGTGCAGCTTGTTTTGGTTGAATATTTTTCACAAACTTCTATTCTAAACGGGCTGCTGGGAAAGATTTCTCTTTTTATCGGCGGTCCGCCGGCAGCGCCGGTGTTTCTGGCTATAATGGGTTACTATATTGCTCATCAGCAACATACGTTCCGCTACGACGTCATCCGTGGTTTAAAGTTGATTGGGTTGGGCATCCTGCTGAATGTTGTGCGAAATATTTACTTGCTGTTTGATATCTTTTCCGGAAAAACCAATGCCGACGTGTGGCATGTCGTTTTTGGAACCGATATCCTGATACTTGCCGGTATCAGCCTCGTTGCCATGGCCATTCTGATAAAAATTCTGCGTGGCCACGTGCTAGCTTACCTGGCATTGATCATTGTTTTTTTACTGTTGCAGTACGTTATTCCACCGGTGGAAAAATGGATGCCGGGTTCGGTCATTCTTCCCTTTTTCTACGGAAAATACCCCAATGCCCAGTTTCCTTTCGTTCCCTGGTTTGCTTATGTGCTGGCTGGTTATACTTTTTATCTTTTCAAGAAATTTTTTGTTGCCGACCAGTTTAAACACAGCCATACGATAAAAATTATCCTTGGTTTGCTATCCGGAATTTTGCTGATCCTAACGCTTCCTTTCGGATTTAGCGTTTCCGTTAATTATACCCTGTTTTATCATCACGGTATTCTGTT
>CAYYOW010000131.1:4071-5167 GCA_964473395.1 uncultured Lentimicrobiaceae bacterium
CAGTGTTTACCGCCACCGCTGTTTCGTCCATTATTGCCACGCTCATCATGGCTTTTTATGCCAAATCGCCCATTGCCATGGCTCCCGGCATGGGCCTGAATGTCTTTTTTGCTTTTACCGTGGTGCTGGCCATGGGCTACAGCTGGCAGTTTGCGCTGACGGCCGTTTTTCTCGAAGGCCTTTTATTTATTTTACTGACGCTGCTCAACATTCGCGAGCTTATTGTGGATGCCATTCCGCTGAGCCTGAAACATGCTATCTCGGTGGGTATCGGGCTGTTTATTGCCTTTATCGGACTTCAGGGGGCAGGCATTATCGTACACGACAAAAGCACGTTGGTCACTTTGGGAAATCTCGGAAGCCCGTCGGCGCTCATTTGTTTTTTCGGGCTGGTGATTTCGGGCGTGCTTCTTGCTCTCCGGGTAAAAGGTGCCCTGCTTATCGGAATTTTTTCTTCCACCGTGCTGGCGCTTTTTATGGGCGATGCATCCCTGCCGCATACTGCTCTTATCCAGACGCCGCCTTCCATGGCCCCCACCTTTTTAAAATTTGAATGGACGCATGTTTTTACGGTGGATATGGCCATCGTTCTGTTTACCTTTCTGTTTGTGGATTTGTTTGACACCATTGGGACGCTGGTGGGCGTGGCCTCACAGGCCAAAATGCTGGACGAAAAAGGCCGTTTCCCGTATGTCAACCGCGCATTACTGGCCGATGCTGTCGGAACCACAGTAGGCGCCATGCTGGGAACTTCAGCCGTTACTGCTTATGTGGAAAGCGCTGCCGGCGTGGCCGAAGGTGGACGCACGGGTCTCACCACGTTGGTTGTGGCCGTTTTGTTTATCCTTTCGCTTTTTCTTGCCCCGCTGTTTTTGATGGTTCCCGCTTCAGCCACTGCACCCGTCCTCATTCTCGTGGGTACTTTTATGATGGAACCGGTCAAAAACATCCCCTTTGCCGATTACACCGAAAGTATCCCCGCTTTTCTCACCATGGTGATGATGCCCTTCACTTACAGCATTGCCGAAGGTATCGCTTTTGGCATGATCTCTTATGTCATTCTGAAAGCCCTCAGCGGAAAGCACAAAGAAATCAG
>CAYYOW010000132.1:0-5102 GCA_964473395.1 uncultured Lentimicrobiaceae bacterium
TCAAAAAATTATTTCATGATAAAGAAGGCAAACTTCCCTGTTTCTTAAAGAAGTTATTTTATCTTTGATTGGAGAAAAACGTTGACCTATGAACACGCTTGAACAATTAAAGAAATACACAACGGTAGTTGCTGATACTGGTGATTTTCAGTCTATTGAAAGGTATAAACCGCAGGACTCCACCACCAATCCATCGTTGATTTTACAGGCGGCGCTGACGCCAAAATACAAATGGCTGGTTGATGATGCCGTTGATTATGCCAAGAAAACGAAAGGAGACGAAAAAAAGAAGTTACGGGAAGGCCTGAAAAAGACCTTCGTAAATTTTGGTTCCGAAATTTTAAAGATTGTTCCCGGAAGAGTCTCCACCGAAGTAGATGCCCGGCTTTCGTTTCGCATTTATGACACGATTTTTTTTGCTAAAGGGTTGATTCGTATGTACGAAAAAGCAGGAATTTCGCGTGAGAGGGTGCTCATAAAAGTTGCTGCAACCTGGGAAGGTATCCAGGCTGCGGAAATCCTTGAAAGAGAAGGAATCCACACCAACCTAACCCTGCTTTTCTGTCTTACACAAGCCATCGCCTGTGCAGATGCGCATGTAACACTAGTCTCGCCTTTTGTGGGTCGTATTCTGGACTGGTATAAAAAAGAAAAAGGTGTTGACCACATTCCTGCCGAACAGGATCCGGGTGTCCAGTCGGTACGTGAAATTTATAATTACTACAAGAAATTTGATTACACTACGGAAATTATGGGCGCCAGTTTCCGGAATAAAGAGGAAATTATGGCTCTGGCCGGTTGTGACCTGCTGACTATCTCTCCTAAATTGCTCGAAGAACTTGAAAATTCAAATATATTGCTGAAACCCACTCTTACGAGTGAGAATGCAAAGCAATCAAAGATGGAAAAGGTAAACATGGATCAGATGTCTTTCCGCTGGTACATGAACGAAAACCCCATGGCTAACCAAAAACTTGCAGAAGGAATTCGCCGTTTTAGCAAAGATATCCGTACACTGGAAAAACATATTCAGGAACAACTTTAAAACGGATATTCTATTCAAAAGAAATCCGATAGCTATCATCAGCTATTGGATTTTGTTGCTTTTAGATATCAAGCTTTGTCTCCAGCGATTTAAACCCCTCTCCGAGAATTTCATTGGAATTCAATACGGTAACAAAGGCATGTGGATCTACCCGCCGTATATATTCCTGAAGAATCGTTACTTCGCGCCTGTTTACCACTGTAAAAATAACTTGTTTTTCCTTCTGGTTATACATTCCTCTTCCGTTAATAAATGTACCTCCCCTGTTTAAATCATGGATAATTTTTTCTCCTATCTCATCAAATTTATCAGAAATAATAAAAAGTACCTTATCATAATTAATTCCCTCGAGAATAGTATCGAGGACTTTTCCGGTAATGAAGATAACGATAAGCGAATAGAGCGGGATTTTCCAATCTTTAAAAACAATCAGTCCCAGCAGGACGATAGTAGAATCCACCATAATCATTAACTGCCCTACCGGCATACGCATGTATTTGCTGATGATCATAGCAATGATATCGCTTCCTCCGGAGGTGGCTCTCGATTTAAAAATTAGTCCCAGCCCGACACCGAGAAATAGTCCACCAAAAATAGAAGAGAGCAACGCATCGCCATGAACCAAGGGCTCATAGCCGTAAAGATAGGTTAGCCCATCGTTAAAAAATGCCGTAAGCACAAATGCTACTACGGTTTTCATACCAAAACGAGGGCCGAGTATTTTAGTACCAATGATGGTCAGTGGGATATCAAAGGCTAGCGCCATGAGTCCTACCGGCGTCCCCAACACATAATGCAGCACGATGGAAACCCCGTAAACACCACCGGGAACAATCTTATACGGCGTGATAAACAAAACAAATCCGGATGCAAGGATAAACGAGCCCACAATAATGAGCGTATAATCAATAAGCCATTTCTTACTGAATACCTTTTCTTTACGAAGGAATGCCATAATATTTAATTTTTGGTTTTTATTTTTAAAAGCCGGCAAAAATATCATCTTTCACCATACAAAAAACCAAATGAAAAAATATTTTTTCTCTATTTCAGGCATGGATTTTTGATACCGCATCGGCAATAATCTGCGCGTGATCAAAGGCGAGGGAAGGGAGCCGGTTAACGGAAAACCATTGGGCTTGCCGGGCATCATCCCTGGCTTTAATTTGTTGGTTGTCTGTGAGGAAGCCAACAAAATAACCTATGGCTTACGAGGTCTGCCCCGGAGGGGATGCATAGATCGGCGATGCATAGGCCCGTTTCGCATAAAACGCATGCGACGATGTTCCATCATCTCAAGTCGTTTAACCTGCCTGGGCGACAGAAAAGGTTTTAGGTCGTGGTGAAGGTTTTTCATGAGCTGTTGCTGCTGGTCGCGAAAAAACATCATATTTTCCCGGTTTTTCTGTGCATAATCTTCCAAAACAGGTCTCATCTTCTCCAATTGCTCTTGAGAAGGGCGTAGAACACGCATAAACTCATATCGAAATCCTTTTTCGGTAAAATATTTTTGCATACGGTTCACCCGGTTGTGGATAAGCCTTCCACTAACCAAAAAGCCGAGAGCAAAACCAATGAGTAAAATAACGACAAAAGCCAGTGAGTATTTTAATTTTGTATTCATAATTTTTCTCTTTAAAAAATACTAAGAAGACCCAAATCTGGGGCATAACCATTGAGTCCTAACAAGCTGTCTAAATTCAGGCTGCCATCCACAAAATAAACGGTGAGTAGGACCAAAATAATAGCTGCAACTCCCGATAATGCCACGGTACGGAAAACTGTTAGAAAAGCAAAGCCGCTTTCACCGGCAATACGTTGCATAAGCTTTTCGGTAAACCCGGTGGAGAAGTCTGCCTCAAAAGCAGCAATTTTTGTCCGCATTTTGTCCAGCTTATTTTTTTCCTCTTTGAGTATTTCCGATTGTGTTAGCTCATCATGCAGGTGCCGTTTCTCTTCTTTATCCAACGGCATATCGTATGAGCGCAACAACAATTGTTTTACATCTTCCATAATATCATTCCTCCAGTTTTTGCAATATCGGTTTTAATTTTTCCTGTGCCCTCGCCAGCCTTGAAAGTACTGTTCCTAAGGGTAAGTTTAACAACTGAGCTGTTTCTTTGGTAGAGAACCCTTGCATGATACGTAGTACTACCACTGTCCGGTATTTTGTGTCCAGCTGTGCCAACGCCTTTTCAACCAATTCCGCATTGTCTTTATCATGGTAAGAACGGTCATCCGCGTAGTAGCTGTCGTGTTTTTCTTCCAGGCTCAGCCACCTGCGCGAACCTCTTCGCTTCAGCTCATTGAGCGACAGGTTGATGGCAATTCTTGTGAGATAGGTTCCCAAAGTAGCATCGCCCCTGAACTGATGCATAGAGCGGTAAAACCTCAAAAATGTTTCCTGCCCCACATCTTCCGCATCGGCACGATTGCCCAGCATCCCTATAATCACTTTGGCTACCATCGTCCGGTATTTACCCACAATCTTTTCAAAAGCGTTTTGGTCTCCTGCTATTGCGGCCTTCACCATGGACATATCATCCGGATATTTACCCATCACTTTTTCCAAAAAGCTTTTGTTTTATAATTGACAATCACAAAGTTTGTTTTATTCCAAAACTGCTAATCTAGTTTTGAATGATAATTCAATACGGAGAAATCAACCATAAAAATAACTCTTTTCTCATTTCCCGGGCAGAAAATAAGGGAAAGCCGGTTTGAGGAAAAAGTAACATTCGTTTTGCAGCATCCATAGCCGGATAAAAGAGCTACATTACTCATCCCTTCCGAAGAACAATTCGGGAAAGAGGGTGAGTAGATCTAAATAATAAAATGATTGTTTCTTATCTGCTAGTAAATGCCAAGCTCTTTTCCGGCAGCATAGATTTTATCAATGGCATCATCGATTTGAGTGATAGAGTGCGTGGCCATGAGAGAAAATCGCAATAGAGAATCTTCTGGACGAACAGCTGGTGAAATAACCGGGTTTACAAAAACACCATTATCAAATAGCATTTTGGAAATGATAAAAGCTTTGTCATTATCGCGGATATAAACCGGAATGATGGGTGTTTCTGATTTTCCTACATCCATACCCTGTTCCTTAAACCGGTTTTGGGCATGATGGGTATTCTCCCAAAGTTTTTCCACATGTTCTGGTTCATTTTCTATTATGTCGAGTGCGGCAATTACACTGGCAGCAGAAGCAGGTGGCAAGCTGGCGCTAAAAATCAGAGAGCGGGCATTGTGTTGCAGATAATTGATTAAGTCATTACTGCCGGCGATAAACCCACCAATGGAAGCCAACGATTTGCTAAAAGTACCCACAATCATTTCAACCTCGCCATCCAGACCGTAGTAGTTTACTGTTCCGGCCCCATTTTCACCCAGAACACCCAACCCATGGGCATCGTCAATCATAACCGAAGCATCAAACTTTTTTCCCAGCTGTACAATCTTATCCACATGTGCAATGTCGCCTTCCATACTGAAAAGCCCATCGGTAACAATCAACCGAAGCGAGCCATTGTTGGGTCTTTCGCCGAGATTTTTCAGCACCTTTTCCAGCGAGTCCATGTCGTTGTGGCGATATTTCAAAATACGGCCAAATGAAAGACGGGTAGCATCAATAATAGAAGCATGACTTTGCTCATCAATAATGGCAACATCATTACGTCCGATCACTGTAGGGATAGCGCCTAGATTCGATTGAAAACCTGTGGAAAAGGCAAGGGCAGCCTCTTTGTTTACAAAATGAGCCAACCGGTGTTCCAGTTCAACATGAATATCCAGTGTTCCATTCAAAAACCGTGAACCTGCCGTCCCTGTGCCATATTTTCTTATGGCTGCTATGGCGGCTTCTTTTACTTTGGGATGACTGGTTAATCCAAGATAGCTGTTGGAGCCGAACATGGAAATTTTGTGCCCCTGAATCACCACCTCAGCATCCTGTCCCGATTCAATAACTCTGAAATAGGGATAAAGTCCCAGTTTTTTGTATTTCTGAGGTTCAGTAAATTTCTCAGCCCGTTTTTGTAAATCGCTCATATTGTTT
>CAYYOW010000133.1:0-5025 GCA_964473395.1 uncultured Lentimicrobiaceae bacterium
GCACGTAATACTCCTGCGAACCTACCGTAAACACAATCACACCATCGGGTTTTTCCGAAACGGTTTCGATGGATGAAAGATTGCCAAGTTTGGAAACTACCGGATAAAATTTACAATCCGTATTTTCGCCTTCACGAACTTTCAGCACCAGCGCCTCTTTGTTGGGAATGTTTTTCTCTTTGCGCAGATTGCGGATACCGAGAATAATTTGTCCGGCTTTTTCAAAAGCCCGGAGATTTTTCTCATCAAAGGGTTTCGCCACCGGCATGGATGCCACGATAATGTCGTTGCCTTCTTTACGTTCGCGCAACAAATGCCAGATTTCTTCCGTGATAAACGGCATAAACGGATGCAGCATCTTTATGAGCGCTTCAAACAACTCCACCGTTTTCTCCAGCGTGTAAACGTCAATAGGTTGCTGGTAAGTCGGTTTTACCATTTCGAGATACCAGCTGCAGAAGCTGTCCCAAATGAGTTTGTAGGTGGCCATCAGTGCATCCGAAATACGGTAACCGGTAAAGTTCTTTTCAATAGCGGCGAGGGCTTCATTCATTTTATCTTCAAACCAGCCCATGGCCAGCTTGTTGTGCTCCGGAGTTTCCAGCAAAGCATCGACTTCCCAACCTTTTACCAGCCGCAAGGCGTTCCAAATCTTGTTGCTGAAATTCCGTCCCTGCTCGCACAGCGCTTCATCAAATGGCAGGTCGTTTCCGGCGGGAGCCGTCAGCAGCATGCCTACGCGCACACCATCGGCGCCGTGTTTCTTTATCAGCTCCAGCGGGTCGGGCGAGTTGCCCAGCGTTTTCGACATTTTCCGGCCCAGCTTGTCTCGAACAATGCCCGTGAAATAGACATTTTTGAAAGGAATTTCTTTGCGGTATTCCAGTCCCGCCATAATCATGCGCGCTACCCAGAAAAAGATAATGTCGGGGCCCGTCACAAGGTCGTTGGTGGGGTAGTAGTAGTTGATTTCTTCATTTTCCGGAAAACGAATGCCGTCAAACACCGAAATGGGCCACAGCCACGACGAAAACCAAGTATCCATTACATCCTCATCCTGTTTTAAATCAGTAAGTTTCAAATCAGATAGTTCAAATTGTTTCCGGGCTTTCTCCAGCGCTTCTTCTGCTGTTTTAGCTACCACAAAATCGCCGTTGGGCAGGTAGTAAACCGGAATACGCTGTCCCCACCACAGTTGTCGCGAAATATTCCAGTCGCGTACATTTTCCATCCAGTGGCGGTAGGTGTTTTTGAATTTGGCCGGATGAAACCGGATTTTATCTTTTTCCACCACTTCCAAAGCAGGTTTTGCCATTTCCGACATTTTCAGAAACCACTGCATGGAGAGTTTCGGTTCAATCACAGCATCGGTGCGCTCCGAAAAGCCCACGCTGTTCATATAATCTTCAACTTTCACCAGGCTTCCGGCAGCTTCTAAATCTTTTACAATCTCTTCACGAACGGCAAAACGATCTTTACCCACATAAAGCTCAGCCCGTTTGTTTAGTGTGCCGTCGTCGTTAAAAATATCGATACTTTCCAGATGGTGTTTTATTCCTATTTCGTAGTCGTGAATGTCGTGGGCAGGCGTGATTTTTAGTGCCCCGGTTCCAAATTCGCGGTCCACATATTCGTCGGCAATCACCGGCACGGGACGGTTCACCAGCGGCACGATCACTTTCTTGCCCACAATCTTTTTAAACCGCTCATCCTCCGGATGCACACACACGGCGGTGTCGCCCAAAATGGTCTCCGGTCGTGTGGTGGCGATGGTCAGGAACTCCTCTTCACCTTCCATCCGGTAACGCAGGTAATACAGTTTCGATTGCACCTCTTTGTGAATCACCTCCTCGTCCGAAACGGCTGTTTGCGCCTGCGGGTCCCAGTTAACCATGCGCACGCCGCGGTAAATCAACCCTTTTTCGTACAGGTCGATAAACGTGTCAATCACCGACTCATACAGCGCTTCGTCCATGGTAAAACGCGTCCGGTCCCAGTCGCACGAAGCCCCGAGTTTTTTCAGCTGTTCCAGGATAATACCGCCGTGTTTCTCTTTCCATTCCCATGCATGTGCCAGGAACTCCTTGCGCGTAAGGTCATCTTTGTCGATGCCCTCCTGTTTCAGTTTGTTCACCACCTTGGCTTCCGTAGCAATGGAAGCATGGTCGGTTCCCGGCACCCAGCAGGCATTTTTCCCCATCATGCGTGCACGCCGCACCAGTACATCCTGCAACGTGTTGTTCAGCATATGTCCCATGTGCAGCACCCCCGTCACATTTGGCGGCGGAATTACCACCGTGAAAGGCTCCCGCCCGTCCGGTTCCGAATGAAAATATTTCTTCTTTAACCAGTACGCATACCACTTATCCTCAGTGGTTGCCGGATTGTATTTGCTGGGAATTTCCATCTGTTTTCGTGTCATTTTATTGAAGGTGCAAAAGTATAAAAAATTACACAGTGGGTGGGCGTTTTCGGACTGTCCCGAACGTCTGAGGGTGGCTGTTCTCTTTAGTCGTACTCATACCCATCGCCGGCACTTTCATCAGCCGATAGAATTTGTGCACCTCAGCGTACTTTTATTTCTGCATTTTCACCTCTTCGTGCACTTATAATTTCGCGCCTCTAAAAAGTATAACCAAAACTTATCCCTGCATAGGGAATAACGCCGTATCCTTCATACAAATTAATTCCGGCAATATGGATCAGCGGGCTGGCGTAAATACTAAAAAGCAGATGGCTGCCAAAAATCTTTTTCCAGCCGATAATAGGAACAAGGTTGTAAGAGTTAACTGATTTGGTAAAACCTGATTCATCGGTTTTGTGCCACTCATACATGCCGCCCAACCCGATCATTAAAAAGCTGGTTTTCTTTCCTTTGTTGATAATAATTTGATGAGGAATATTGGCTCCGGCAATACCCGGAAAAATCCCAATCCCCACCGATGCCTCCACAAAATAATCAGCTTTCACCACCAGTATCCTGTCATAACTGACCGATAAAAACAGACCGTTTCCTCCCAATGTCAGTGCCACACTGTTTTTCCGTTGTAAAGCCTGTTTACGGGTAAATTTTTTTTTCTGCGCCAGCACCGGCAATGTGAACAAAAAAGCGAAGATGATAATAAAGACTTTTCTCATTTTATTTCGTTCAAAACAAATCAGTATTTTTTAAATGCCAACACTTTCCCAACAAAGCGAAACGCTTGTCCTAAAATACCGATTTCTAAAAAATCAAATACAAAAAAGCCTACTCAATCTTCATCACAAACGGCAGGCGTGCCTGAACGCCTTTCATCTCACTGAAAGTTTGTATCCCCGAAAGATAAGGCTCAAATACTTGCAGTTTGTTGGCTAAAATCCGGCTTTCGGCTTTGCCACTAAACTCTTCCATCAGTTCTTGCAGGAACTCTTTGCGTTTGGGGTAATTGATGATGCGGTAGTTTTTGCCCAGCTTAGCTTCTTTGGCTGCGTAGGCGATGGCATCCTGCAATCCGCCAAGGCTGTCCACCAATCCCAGTTTCAGCCCTTCGCTACCTGCCCAGACATGGCCGCGGGCAATACTGTCCACAAAGCTTTTGCGTAAATGGCGGGTACGGGCTACGAGCGAAACAAATTTTTCATAAATATCCGTAATCCCTTCGTTGAGTTTCTGTTTCTGCAACGCATTCATGGGTGCCATCACATCCACAAAATCGGCATTTTTGTTGGTCATAACCTTGTCGAAGGTAATACCCAGTTTTTTGTTCATAAATCCCTGAAAGTCGGGAATGATACCAAACACGCCAATAGAGCCGGTGATGGTGGTAGGCTGTGCAAAAATGTAACTGGCGTTGGTGGAAATCCAGTATCCGCCCGAAGCTGCCACGTTGCCCATGGAAACAATAAAAGGTTTGGCTTTTTTGGCCAGCGCCACCTCGCGGCGGATGATATCGGAAGCCTGCGCATCTCCACCGGGTGAATTTACGCGCATCACGATGGCTTTCACATGTTTGTTGGTACGTGCCTGACGGATAGCTTCTGCCAGCGTGGCCGAACCAATGCTGTTGTCTTTGCTTTTGCCCTTGCTGATATCTCCCAATGCATAAATTACGGCAACAGTATTACGACTAATTTTTCCCGGTTTCTTTTTCAGGCGGACATTGTCGTACTTGCCGAAAGCCATGTAATCGGGTTTGGCTCCCACCCGTTTTTTGATGGAGTCCAAAACCATATCACGGTAGGCGATGCCATCGATAAAATGGTGTTTTAAAGCCTGTTCCGCATCAGAAAGTGTCAGGTTGTCGGCCAGTTTGTTCATTTCGGCAACGGAAATATGGCGGTTTTCAGACAGCGTGGCAAGTAGATTTCCCCAAATGCTTTGTAGCAATGCTTTGGTCTGCTGGCGGTTGGCAGCGCTCATTTTGTCGAGAAGCAGCGGCTCCACAGCGCTCTTGTACTTGTTATTAGGCCCGCGGATAACCTGGGCTTTGATGTCTAATTTATTCAGCAGGTTTTTCAGAAACATTACCTGAGCACTAAGACCTTTAAAGAGCACAAGACCTTCCGGATTCAGATAGATTTTGTTGGAAAGGCTGGCAAGGTAATAAGCCTTTTGACCGTAATTATTGGCATAGCTGATAATAAACTTACCGGATTTTTTAAACTCTTTCAGCTTGTTGTAAATCTCCTCGGTGGTGGCTATGCCTGCCGGAATTGATCCCATGTCGAGGAAAATTCCATCTACATTAGGATCTTTGGCTGCCTTGCTAATATCTTTTAAAATATCATTCAGCCCCAGCGATTTGTTGGGTTTCATGGTGCTGAAATTAAAATTCTCGAAAGGATTTTGTGGCGTACGGTCGCGGATAGGCGCTTTCCATGCAATACGCAAAACGGTATGTGGTTTGGCTATCACACTTTGTTTTTGTGCCATACTTGTAATGGAGGCTATCATACCTGCAAAAAGAAGTACGATTAAAATCAGGGTTAATAACGTGCCTGCAAAAGAGGCAAACATAAACTTGAAGAACTGTTTCATAATGGTAT
>CAYYOW010000134.1:0-4863 GCA_964473395.1 uncultured Lentimicrobiaceae bacterium
CTCATTCTTTGCACCGGCAACACCTGCCGCAGCCAAATGGCCGAAGGCTTTTTAAAAGCCCTTGACCCAAAGCTAATAGTTTATTCCGCGGGTACTGACCCTGGCGAAAAAGTTCACCCCATGGCCATTGCGGTTATGAAAGAAGTGGGCATTGACCTGAGCAGCGGGTATCCAAAACCGGTAAAAATTTTTATCAACACCCCGTTTGATTATGTGATTACCGTTTGCGATGGCGCCAGGGAAGCCTGTCCTATTTTTACTGGAGAAGTGAAGCATCGTCTGCACATCGGCTTCGACGATCCGGCTGATGCTTCCGGAACCGAAGCGGAAATAAAAGCTGTATTCACCCGTGTGCGTGATGAAATCAAACGCGATTTTACAAAGTTTTACAAAGAAATATGAAAACAGCCAAAAGACTTTCCTTTCTTGACCGTTACCTTACCTTATGGATTTTCCTGACGATGCTGGTGGGGGTATTTTCGGGATATTTCTTTCCGGCAGTAGCCGGATTTTGGGAAAATATGAGCTCGGGAACCACCAATATTCCCATTGCCATCGGTCTTATTATCATGATGTATCCGCCACTGGCAAAGGTGAAATATGAAGAGCTGTCCGATGTGTTCAGCAATTGGAAAATATTGTCTCTTTCCCTTGTGCAAAACTGGATTGTGGGACCGCTGCTCATGTTTTTCCTCGCCGTAGTCTTTCTGCACAACTACCCCGAATACATGACCGGCCTTATCCTTATCGGGCTGGCGCGATGTATCGCCATGGTGATTGTGTGGAACGACCTGGCCGACGGCGATCGTGAATATGCTGCCGGACTGGTGGCGTTCAACAGTATTTTTCAGGTATTGTTTTATTCGGTCTTTGCCTGGTTTTTCATTACCGTGATGCCACGATGGTTCGGTATGAATACTTACAACATTAACATTAGCATGGGCGAAATTGCCAAAAGTGTTCTTATTTATCTCGGCATTCCGTTTGTTGCCGGCATCATCACCCGTTTTAGCCTGATAAAACTCAAAAGTAAAGAATGGTATTCCAAAAAATTCATTCCGAAGATCAGTCCGCTGACGCTGATAGCCCTGTTGTTTACCATTTTTGTCATGTTTTCACTAAAAGGCGAATACATTGTACAGCTTCCGCTGGATGTGGTAATGATTTCCATTCCCCTTATCCTTTACTTTGTTATTATGTTCTTCGCCTCTTTTTATATGGGACGCAAGGCAGGAGCAGATTACCCCAAAACGGTTTCGCTTTCGTTTACTTCGGCAAGCAACAACTTCGAGCTGGCCATTGCCGTGGCGGTGGCTGTTTTTGGCATTAACTCCGGAGAGGCTTTTGCCGCTGTCATTGGGCCGCTCGTGGAAGTTCCCGTACTTATTTTGTTGGTGAAAGTTGCCTTGAAATTTCGAAAAAAATATTTTTCAGCAAGTGAGTTAACAGAGGTTTCCCATTGACAGATAAATCCGGTTCGGATTTTCCGTTACTTTACATAAAAAAATGGAAATCTTATGATTGGCATCCACACAGATAAAAAACGGTTTCTTCTTGCGCTCATCATTCTTTTGGTTCTCCTCCTTTTTTATCCTTTCCAAAAGCCACAACCCATCCGCTATGTGGACAGGGCAACAGGGCAGATAAAAACAGAACAGGTAGATGCCGGCGGATGGCTTTTCTGGCTATACAACAATCCCATAGGTAACCTTTCGTTAGAAGCCGTTGTAAAAAGGAAGTTTGCTTCTGCATGGTACGGAAAACGTATGAACAAATCCGCTTCGGTAAGCAAAATAGCACCGTTTGTCCAAAAATATCACATCGATTTAAATGATTTTCAAAAGAAAGATTATACCTCTTTTAACGACTTCTTTATCCGGGAATTAAAACCGGGAGCACGCAAAATCGACACCAATAAAAATGTAGTCGTTTCGCCCGGCGATGGGAAAATACTGGCCTACGGAAACATTGAATATCAATATTTTATTGTCAAAGGCTACCGCATGAACCTGCATGATTTTTTGCGAAACGACTCGCTGGCGCGTGTTTACGCTGATGGCAGCCTGATACTCCTTCGGCTGACTCCGGCAGATTATCACCGGTTTCATTTCCCGGTGAGCGGCACTCTTTCGCCTGTGTTTAAAATCAAAGGGGAGTACTACTCGGTGAATCCCATAGCACTCCGGCAGGATATCCGGATTTTTTGCGAAAACAAAAGAGAATACCAGATTATCAATTCCAAAAAATTTGGGCATGTTCTGATGTCGGAAATAGGAGCCACCTTCGTGGGAAGCATTATCCAGACCCATCGCGGGGATATGGCGGTAAAAGGTGGGGAGGCCGGCTATTTTAAATTCGGAGGATCTTCCATTATCCTGCTTTTCCAAAAAGGGAAAATCCAAATCGATGCCGATCTGCTCAGAAACACCCGCAACCATCTGGAAACACAGGTCAGGATGGGAGAACACATCGGTACGGCAAAATAATATCTTATTTTGTCATGCTGAACGATAGTGAAGCATCTCTTTTACAACCTTGTTGGTCTGGTTTTCATGCCAGTGGCCGGACACGTGCAAACTAGGAGGTGCTGTAGTAGCTACTCCAGCGGGAAAATATTCTGCTCTTTCAAATAGTGCAACACTTTCTCGGCATTAGTTTCATTTTCCTGCGGTTTGAATCTCAACCGGGCATTTTCAGGCACCTCATAAGGCATGTCCATTCCTGGAATATGGTGCACTTCTCCTCTCTCGTAACGCTCGTACAGGTCGCCATCGGCATGTTTTTTACAATATGCCATATGGGTATCCATGTAAATCAAATGAAACCGGTCAGCGCCGATAATTTCGGCCACCTGCTCACGAATACCGGTATCCGGCGAGGCAAACGAACAAATGGTTATGATACCCTGGTCGTTGAGAATGCGGGCAATGTGTGCCACCCGGCGCAGGTGTTCGGCACGGTCGGCAGGATTGAAATCCAACTCGCGCGACAGTCCCGAACGCAACGACTTGCCATCCAGCAAAACCACCGTGGCACCCGAACCCATCAGCTCTTTTTCCAGCACAAAAGCAAGCTCGTTTTTGCCACTTCCGTAAAGACCGGTAATCCAAAGTGTAACACCTTTCTGGTTGTAATGTTTTTCGCGCTCCCCACTGCTTACCAGGCTCCGCCCCTCGGTAATCATATCCTTTTCGCTGTCGGTGATGCGGGAGGGAAGGGCATTGCTATCTAACTTGTCGAGCATCATCCCAACAGCCACAGTGTTGTGTGTGATAGGATCGATAAGGATAAATGCCCCGGTCTGGCGGTTCTTTTTGTAGGCATCGAAGTAAAGCGGTTCCACCGTAGTCATTATCACCCGGCCGATTTCGTTCAGCTCGAAGTGTTCAACTTGTTCATGGTCAAGTGTATTTACATCTACACGATAACGGATATGATCGATTTTTGCCTTGGTACCGTGGGTGTTGTGTTTGATGTAAAACTGCGTGTAAGGATTCATGGGTTTCTCGTCCATCCACACCAGCATGGCTTCAAAATGGCGGCTCACTTTCGGGCTGTTATCAGAATGAATGAGCATGTTCCCCCGCGAAACATCAATTTCATCTTCGAGTGTCAGACTAATACTTTGCGGAGGGAATGCATATTCCAAGTCGCCATCGTAAGTGGTAATATTTTTCACACGAGAGGTTTTACCGGAAGGCAGCACCATCACTTCATCGCCTTTGCGGATGACACCGGAAGCCATTTTCCCGGCAAAACCACGGTATTCCAGGTCAGGACGAATGACATACTGCACCGGAAAACGGAAATCTTCAAAATTGCGGTCGCTGCCCACATGTACGGTTTCCAGAAACTCAAGCATGCTTTTGCCGTGATACCAGGGCATTTTGTCAGAAATATCAACTACGTTATCACCTTTCAGTGCCGACAGCGGAATAAACGTAACATCCGGCACATCCAATTGGGTGATAAAATGTTTGTAGTCTTCCACAATCCTGTCAAAGACTTCCTCCTTGTAATCCACCAAATCCATTTTGTTTACCGCGAGTACCACGTGTTTGATACCCAACAGCGAAGCCAGAAAAGTGTGCCGTTTGGTTTGGGTAATCACCCCTTTGCGAGCATCTGCCAGCAGGATGGCGAGGTTTGCGGTAGAGCCGCCGGTAATCATGTTACGGGTATATTGCTCGTGGCCGGGAGTGTCGGCAATGATAAATTTACGTTTGGCGGTGGAGAAATAGCGGTAAGCCACATCGATGGTAATGCCCTGTTCGCGTTCGGCTTTCAGGCCATCGAGCAACAGCGCGTAGTCAATCTCTTCGCCGGCATGTCCCACCCGTTTGCTATCGCGTTTGAGCGCCGAAAGCTGGTCTTCGTATAACTTTTTACTGTCAAAAAGCAACCGGCCGATGAGGGTCGATTTCCCATCGTCCACCGAGCCGGCGGTAAGCAGTCGCAACAAATCTTTTTTCTGATCCTGGTCGAGGAACTCTTTTATATCCATGCTTTTGTCTGTTCAATTTTTAACTGGCCTTACAGGCCGTAAAAACAGGACAAAAATACGATAAAATAAACTTTAATACGGGCTTTGTTTGCTGCCGAATTATGAAAATCATTTCCACTTGTTGCTAAAAACAGCAACAAATGGACACAAAATTCCAAATCGGAACAGCTACGACAAATACTTCCCCACTATGGGCATGCGCCTTCCCATGCCGAAAGCTTTGGTGGAAACGCGCAGCATGGGTGGCGTCTGGTAGCGTTTATACTCGTTGATGTTGACCAGTCGCAGGATACGCTTTACCAGCTTTTCGTCGTAACCGAGGGCAATTATTTCGGAAGGTCCCAGCCGTTTCTCAATGT
>CAYYOW010000135.1:0-4842 GCA_964473395.1 uncultured Lentimicrobiaceae bacterium
TGCCGGACATTGCCGTACGCGACATTACCATTCAAAAACGGGAGAAAGACCTCGTTATTGCCACTTTTGGCCGGGGGATTTATATTCTGGACGACTATTCCGCTTTACGTCATATTACAGCTGAGAAACTGAAAAATACGGAAGCTCTTCTTTTCCCCACAAGGGATGCGTTGATGTATATCCAGAAAGGCAATCGTTACGGAACCGGTTCGGCTTATTACCAGGCTCCAAACCCTCCTTTTGGTGCTAACTTTACCTATTACGTAAAAGATGTTCCACAGACGTTGAAACAACAACGTTTAAAAAAGGAAAAAGAGTTGTTTAAAAAGAGTGAACCTATTCCACAACCAACCAGAGAGGAGTTACAGAAAGAGAAAAACGAAACCGGTCCTTATCTCGTTTTTACCATTAAAAACAAAGCGGGAGATGTGGTACGCAAAATTTATAAACCCGCGGTAAAAGGTTTCCACCGTGCCAACTGGGATCTACGTTATCTGAGTCCTTCACCGGTACAGTTGAAAAAGGGGAAATTTAATCCGCTGAAGAACGGTTCCAATGGTATGCTTGCGCTTCCCGGTCAATACACGGTAGCCCTTTCGCTCTTCCATGATGGAAAAGAGAAACCGCTTGCCGGGCCTATAACCTTTACTGCCAAAGTGCTGCATAACACCATTTTGCCGGATAAAGATCGTCAGGCTCTGGATACTTTCTTTGGTGAAATGTCCAATCTGTGGCGTACTACCAGTGGTGCACAGAAATATCTGAACAGCCTGAAGAACAAAACGGCTTATATACAGCAGGCAATTCAGATGACCAATGGTGCCGGTCTCGACATGAAAAACAAGGCACAGGCCGTGAAAGAGGAAATAGAAAAGATTAACTATCTGTTCTACGGAACCCCGGCCAAAGCCAGTTTCGAAGAAGTTCCGCCGGAGGCCATGCCGCTGATGAAGCGCATCAACGAAGCCATTTATGCTTCGTGGCAATCTACCTCGGCACCCACAGCCATGCAGAAGATGAACTTGAAGATTGTAAAAGATGCCATGCCCGCCGTTTTGGCTCGCATCAAAAAAGTGGATGAGCAGTTGAAGGCTCTTGGAAAAGAGTTAGACACGCTGAAAGCGCCTTATACGCCCGGAAGAATTCCGGAATAAAGGATAGCTGTTATTCAAAAAAACCTCTCTGCATCGCAGGGAGGTTTTTTTGTTTTTGCGTCTTATAAAAACGATGACAATTATTTTCTCAGGATTACAATATACTTTTTGCAATTTCACGAATATTGTCCGATTTGCCCATAGTATAGAAATGCAATCCGGGTACACCAAATTTCAGCAGCCCTTTGGATTGCTGAATGGCCCATTCCACACCAACCTGACGGACATCGTTATTATTCTTACATTTTAAAATTTCCTTTACCAGTGCTTCGGGCAGGTCCACATGAAAGGTCTGCGGCAGAGCAATCATCTGGTTTTGTGTTGTTACAGGCTTTAGTCCGGGGATAATGGGCACATCAATCCCTTTTGCGCGGCAGTTTCTCACGAAGTCAAAATATTTTTGATTGTCAAAAAACATTTGGGTAACAATATATTCGGCTCCTGCTTCCACCTTTTTTTTCAAGAAATGGAGGTCGCTTTCTAAGTTGGGCGATTCGCTGTGCTTTTCGGGGTAACCGGCCACTCCGATACAAAAATCAGTAGAACGGTAGTTTTTCATGTCTTTTTCGAGATATTCTCCGTGGTTGAGTTTGGTAATTTGCTTTACCAAATCCAGAGAATGGGCATTTCCTTCCGGCTCCGGCACAAAAGTTTTCATCCCCATCGGAGGATCTCCACGAACTACAAGCAGGTTTTTAATACCCAGAAAGTTAAGGTCGATGAGGGCATTTTCGGTCTCTTCGCGTGTAAAGCCACCGCAGATAATGTGCGGCACCACCGGAATGCCGTAGCGGAATTTGATAGCCGCCGAAATGCCTACTGTCCCCGGCCTTTTTCTGACTGTCCGCTTTTTCATCAAGCCGTTGTCCAGCGTATCGTAAACTACCTCCTGCTGATGGTAGGTAATATTAACAAATGCGGGGTTAAATTCGATCAACGGGTCGATGGCCTTCTGAATAGCAGAAAAATCCTGTCCTTTCAAAGGAGGCAACAGCTCAAATGAAAAAAGAGCTTTATCGGAGCTGGCTATATGTTCAGTTACTTTCGGTTCGTTCATAATAATAATAATAATTTTCTATTTGTTTTCCACGATATTCATATTCAGTAATCTTTTTACATTTTCTAACGACAGCCCTTTTCTTAGGGCATAATCTTCAAGCTGGTCGGGCAAAAGCTTTCCCACGTTGAAATATTGTGCCTGCGGATACGCAAAATAATATCCACTCACCGAAGCTGCCGGGTACATGGCGTAATTTTCCGTTAGCCGGATGCCGGTTTTTTCTTCCACATTCATCAAATCGAAAATAGTACGTTTTTCCGAATGCTCGGGACAGGCCGGGTAGCCCGGTGCCGGACGAATACCCCTGTATTTTTCGCGCAGGATTCTTCCCATATTCAATTTCTCATCGGATGCATAACCCCAAAATTCTTTGCGCACACGTACGTGCAATTGCTCGGCAAATGCTTCAGCCAGCCTGTCGGCCATAACTTTCAACATAATAGCCTGATAATCATCATCGTCAGCTTCAAAAGCTTTGATTTGCTTTTCGATACCCAGTCCGGTGGTAACGGCAAAAAAGCCGATATAGTCGGTTAGGCCGGTCTCTTTGGGTGCAATAAAATCGGAAAGACAAAGATTTGGAATTCCGGCTTTTTTCTTCTCCTGGTTTCGTAGAAAGTGGAAGTCGGCCAGCTTTTTGTTTTCCGGAGAGAACACCTCCACGCTGTCGCCGACTGCATGTGCCGGATAGATACCGATAACAGCTTTTGCCTGAAGCCATTTCTCTGAGATAATTTTGTCCAGCATCTCCTGTGCATCATCATAAATCTTTTTGGCTTCTTCTCCTTTTACAGGATCGTCGAAAATGGCCGGGTACTTTCCGTTGATTTTCCAGGCATGGAAGAAAAAGGTCCAGTCGATGTAGGATCGTAATTTTTCCAACGGATAATCCTCAAAATATTTTGTTCCGGTAAACTTAGGTACGCTGATGTCTGCCTGTTTCCAGTCGGCTTTAAAACTGTTCTCGCGTGCTTCTTTCAGGCTGATATGTTGTTTTTTCTTTTGCCGCCCGAAATGTTCTTTGCGCATTCGTTCATAGGAAGTTCTTATTTCATCCACATACTTTTCGTGTTCGGAGGGTGAGAACAGTTTTGCCAGCACGCCGGTAACTTTGGAGGCATCGCGCACATGTATCACCGGTTGATTATAGTCCGGTGCTATTTTCACCGCCGTATGGATAACCGATGTCGTTGCCCCGCCAATAAGCAGTGGGATTTTCAACCCTTTACGTTTCATTTCGGAAGCTACCTGCACCATCTCTTCCAGCGAAGGGGTGATGAGTCCGCTGAGACCTACCACATCGGCATTTTCATTTTCAGCAATTTCAAGAATTTTCTCCGCAGGAACCATCACGCCGAGGTCTATCACCTCATAGTTGTTACACGAAAGCACTACGCCAACAATATTTTTCCCAATGTCGTGTACATCGCCTTTCACGGTGGCCAGCACTACTTTACCGGCAGTGGAAGCTTCCCCTTCTTGTTTCTCCGCTTCGATGTAAGGCAAAAGGTAAGAGACAGCCTTTTTCATTACTCTGGCACTCTTCACCACCTGCGGCAGAAACATTTTTCCTTCTCCAAAAAGATCGCCCACGACGTTCATGCCGGCCATAAGCGGTTGTTCTATCACATTCAGGGCTCTCGGAAACTGTTTACGAGACTCTTCCACATCCTCCTCGATGAAATCGGTAATTCCTTTTATCAAGGCATGTTCAAGACGTTTGTTGACCGGCTCTTTCCGCCAGGCATCAGTTTTCACCTCTTTTTTAAGAGATTGGTTTTTGACTTTATCGGCATACACCAGAAGCCTTTCGGTGGCATCTTTCCGCCTGTTGAGTACCACATCTTCCGCCAGTGTACGCAGGTCGGCAGGGATTTCATCATAAATCTGCAACATGCCCGGGTTCACAATTCCCATATCCATCCCCGCTTTGATGGCATGATACAAAAACACCGAGTTGAGGGCTTCACGCACAGAATTATTCCCGCGGAAGGCAAAAGAGAGGTTGCTGACACCTCCGCTCACCTTGGTATAAGGCAGGTTTTCCTTAATCCACCTGGTAGCATTTATAAAATCTACCGCGTAATTGTTGTGTTCGGCCATGCCGGTGCCGATGGCGAGGATGTTTGGGTCGAAAATAATGTCTTCGGGCTGGAAGTTTACCTTTTGCGTCAGTAGGTCATAAGCCCGTTGGCAAACTTCGATACGCCGTTCGTAAGTGGAAGCCTGGCCGCTTTCGTCAAAAGCCATAACGACTGCTGCTGCACCGTAATCTCTTATTTTGCGGGCATGATCGAGAAACTCCTCCTCCCCGTTCTTCAGGCTGATGGAGTTAACAATTCCTTTTCCCTGAATACATTTTAATCCCGCTTCGAGCACTTCCCATTTGGAAGAATCAACCATAATGGGCAGGCGGGAGATCTCCGGCTCGGAAGCCAGCATATTCAGAAAACGAACCATCTCTTTTTTGGCATCCAGCATACCGTCGTCCATGCTCACATCCAGGATTTGCGCACCATTTTCCACCTGGTCGCGTGCCACGGAGAGAGCTTCTTCGTATTTTTCTTCTCGAATGAGGCGGGCAAAACGCCGGGAACCGCTCACGTTGGTGCGCTCGCCAATGTTAAC
>CAYYOW010000136.1:0-4815 GCA_964473395.1 uncultured Lentimicrobiaceae bacterium
GGCGCTGTATGGCAGTTGGATTATTAGTCAACGTATTTGTAAGGTATCTTTTTGGTAAACTACATCCTGCCAGATTCTTAAATCCTTTTAACTTCTACTGTTTAATTTTTGGAGCTTTCATGCCATAAGTGGTTGAAAAAATAGACCTTGGGCTCTTACTGATAATCTTTTCGTGCCCATTTTAAGACCGGAAGAATCCATTGTGGCAGCGGTTTAAAGAGAAAACCATGTTTGTGTTTTTAATTTAACAAAATTATAAAAAATTCGATGAGAAAGAAAACCCGATATTTTTCCGGATCTGTTGTTTAGCTTGTATTGATAATAATCTGGTATTGACAATTAAAGTTACATTTATTACTGGAACTTACGAATCTTTTGTCTCTCAAACCTTCCTGCAAAAGCTGCGTAAAGCATGGGAATAATGTTGAGCGAGAAGATGATCCCCGTGATCATTCCACCGACAATGGTAATGGCAAAAGGCTGATGCATGGCCGAACCAAGTCCAACGGCGGCAGGCAACAGCGCAATAATGGTGGTTAAGCCGGTCATCAGTATGGGACGGGTTCTTACATGAACGGCCTTTGCCAGCGCTTCCTGCAAACCATAATTTTCTTCTTGTCGCAGGCGATTTACCTTGTCAATCAGAATAATAGCATTGTTAACGGAAACCCCTATTAACGTGAGCAATCCAAGAGCAACGGAAATATTTAGCTGTTCTCGGGTAATCAATAAGGCAATGAAAACCCCGATAAAATCCAATGGTATCTTTAGCAGAATAACAAAAGGCTGCCAAAAAGAGTTGAATTGCAGAAATAAGATCAGGTAGATGAGTATGATGGCAATAAGTATGACAAAAGAAAACGATTTTAATGTCTGTATTAAGGTTTGATACTGACCTCGAATTTGCAGGTTATACCCTGCGGGCAAAAAGTTGGCTCCGAGGCTGGCTTTAAGTTTTTTCACTGCACCAAAAAGATTCCCTTTAGGTTCTGCTACCACGGTCAGCTGACGTTCTCCGTTCAAATGGCTAATGGAGGCCAATGCGTTGATTGTTTTAATATGTGCCAGACGATACAGCGGAATATATTTTCCTTCCGGTGTGCGAATGGCCAAATGTTCCAGCTTCTTCAGATTATTGCGGTCGTTGGGCGGCAATCGCAAAAAAACCGAAACAGGAACCTGTTCTTTCACAAAATGAGCCACCACTTCTCCTCTGAAAGCCAAAGCCAATTCCTGATACAAATCAAAAGCACTAATCCCAAACCGTGCCATTTCTGAACGGTTAGGCGTGACGTCTATCTGAGGAACAAGGTATTTGGCATTATTAATAACGTTACCAAAATCGCCTGTTTTAATCGTGGTCTTTTCTACTTTGGAAGCTAACCTGGCCAGCGTGTCAAGGTTAGGACCTGTAACGGTGACACCAAAAAAAGCAGGCAGGCCGCTAAAACTTTCATCAATATTTTCCTGTGTTGGCTGATGATACAGGATAACCAGCCCATCAAAAGTGGCGAACTGTTTTTTAAATCCGTTCATCAGTTGTGTAACGCTTTCTGTCCGGTATTTTTTATCTACTAATTTAATAAACAGTTCACCGCGGTTCACACTTTCCACATAGTAAGTATTTGCTGGCGATCCAACCCGCAAATAAATATTATCCACATTAGGATTTTTTCGTATTACCCGTACCAACTGTTCGGCCACCTCTCCCGATTCTTTTAAAGAAACCCCTGGACGCATAACATACTCAAACAACAGAGCTCCTTCATCTACAGCAGGAAGCATATTTGCCTTGTTGGTCAGGGGCAGCAGACCGCCGCCCACTAAAAACAGCAATATCAGTACGGCAATAACCCCTGTTTTATGCGACATGGAGAAAAGGAGTATTTTATCATTAACCGCTTTAAATTTTTGCAAAAAAGCCGGTTCTTTCACCTTTTTACCTTTCAGATCTCCTTTCCAGTAAACCAGCGCCGGAATGACCGTAATGGAAATAAGAAAAGAGCCGAGAAGCGTGAGGGTAATGGTCAGTCCGAAAGGCGTAATCATCTCCTTCATATACCCTGAAATAAACAGCAAAGGAAGAAAAACAATGATGGTTGTGAGCGTACCATTCAGGTCGGCAGCAAAAATTTCGCTAATGCCCAACCGGATAGATACCAGCAACGACTTTCCTTTTTCCAAAAATTTCTCTATGATTTCCAGCACAATGATAGAGTCGTCAACCACCATGCCGAGAGACAGCGTTAGGGCGGCCAACGTAATCATATTCAGGGTATAACCGATAGCATACATAACAGTGGCGGCAAACATTAACGCAAGAGGAATGGTAATGGAAACGATAAGTGTGGGAGCTATACGCTGAAGGAAAAGAAGCAAAACCAACATGGCGAGAGCAGCACCTATGTAAATTTCTTCCCGCACCCCCGACATGGATGCGCTTAGAATTTCCGACTGGTCGTAGAATTTATGTATTTGTGTGCCGGGAGGTAGTAATTTTTTTAGTGTTTGCAAAGACTTTTGCACCGATGCAGCTACTTTAATGGAGCCCGAACCTTCGGTTTTCTGAACCAGCAGGGCCACAGCTGGATACTTCCCGCTCCGCACCATATAATGCTTCGGCAAACCACCTTTTGTAATTTGTGCGATATCCTTTAAAAGTACCGGAAGCCCGTTGGCACGGGTAGCCACTTTGAGGTTTTGCAAATCGGAAAGGTTTTGATATTGGCCATTTCCGCGAATGGGAACATCGTAATAATTTCTTTCGAGATAACGTCCGGAAACAATGATGTTGTTATCTTTCAATACCTTTTCAATATCCTGCATACTTATATGAAGCAGTCGGAGTTTTTGTGGATTGGGTTCTACAATAAAAGCAGGTTTTTCCCCGCCCAAAACAGTTATCCTGGAAATATGACTCAAACTTAACAGCGCCGGCTTAATTCGGTACTGAACAATATCACGTAATTGGTAAGGAGGAATTTGGAGATTGACAAAAGTAAAGCCAATCACTTCCTGCATACGGCTGCCGAGGTTATCAATCACCGGAACAACGCCCGCAGGTAATTGTCCGGACAACGTCGAAAGCGATGCTGCCGTAAGCTGGCGTGCGTCCAAAACCGAATAGGCATTGCTAAACTCTACGGTAACCTCAGAATGGCCCATGGTCGTTACTGAGGAGGTGCGCTGAACACCACGAACTCCCTGCAAGGCATTTTCGATGGGACGGGTTACTAAAATCTCCATGTCGTGGGGTGAAACTCCGGAATATTCCGTAATGACGTTTACCAAAGGATAATTTATCCCGGGGAAATAATCCACGGGCATTTTATACAGACTCCATATTCCGGTGACTACCAAAACGATAACTATCGCCAAGGAATAAAAAGGACGCCTGACGAAATTTTCAAATGATTTTTTCATGCTTTCATCCCCTTTTAATCATCTACCGGCATGGTTTTCCCTATGTCACCATAGAAAACCTCAAAAGCACCTTTTGTTAAAACGACAGCGCCTTTTTTCAAACCTTTTTTTATCTCCACCATACCATCTCTTTCCTGTCCGGGTATTACAGGAATCCTTTTAAAATTATTATTGATGACTTCCATGACAAAATAATTGTTTTGCTGCCGGATTAGGGCGGCTTTGGGAACGGCAACAGATTCATGTTTGTTTGTGAGAAAGGAAAAAGAAACATAATTCCCACTTTTTAGCTGACGGGTGGAATCCTGAAGAGCAATCCACAGCGTATGGCCACCGGAGGAAGGGTTGACAGCTTTTTCAATATACATCAGCTTTCCCCTGTAAGTCTTGCCGTTAATTTTAATGGAAATCTTTTGTGTGGTCATCTTATTGGGATTACCGTAAAAGGGGGCAATTAGTTTGATATGGTCATCATCCTGAAAAGTTCCCAAAAGCTGTTCCACAACTGCATCTTCACCCTGCTGAACCTGCAAGTCATCGAGATAGCCGTTGAAAGGAGCTTTGTAGCTGGTCATCGACAAGAAATAATCCAGCACATATTGGGCTTTGTTCAGGTTGTTTTGGGCATTATCAAAATCACGAGCTACTTTTTCAAAGTCAATTTTCGACAAATAGTTTTTACCGACCAGTAATTCTTGGGCTTCATAATACTGTTTAAAATAACGGTATTGTGTTTGGGCATTGGCCAGTGCCTTCTCCAGATTTTCCTTTTTCAGATCAATTTCCGGACCGCCCATGGTGTAAAGAACAGCACCCTTTTTAATGAGCCCTTTCAAATTGTTAAAATGCACAATCCCATCGAATTTAGCTTCCAAATCCAGAGAATGCAAGGCATGCAGTGTTCCGTAGCCATTGTATGTTTCATAAAAAATGGCGGTAACTGCTCTTGCGGTATCCGTTTTGATACGGGCTGCATGTCCGGCAGGCATTCCGGATTGCCCGCAGCTGACCAAAAAGCCAAGAAGGAAGAGCCATCCAGACTTTTTTAATGCGAAAAAATATCTTGTCATCTGTTTTTCGTTAAGGATTTCTCAAAACCGGAACAAAAATAGAATGAGAATCTAAAGGAATTCTAAAGATGAGGAGCCGGGGACGCTTTTTTTTCAAAAGAGTCACGTTATTCCTTCTGGCTGCCAGCCTTCACCAGCTTCTTATCCTTTTTCTCCATCATCCTTAAAAAAGTAGGCAATGCTATAAGCAGTACGGGAAGCGCCATCAGCAGCCCTCCGATGACGGCAACAGCCAAAGGTTGATTCATTTGCGCACCCGTTCCGATCCCCATGGCAAGAGGTAAAAGGGCAAAAATGGCCCCCAGCGCGGTCATGAGTTTGG
>CAYYOW010000137.1:0-2896 GCA_964473395.1 uncultured Lentimicrobiaceae bacterium
GCGTGAACATGGTGGGAGAGGTTACCCTGCCGGGAACATACAACCTTTCCTCGCTTGCTACTGTTTTCAATGCCATGTACGCCGCCGGCGGACCGGCTGATGATGGCTCTCTGCGGAATGTTAAAATTATCAGAGACAACAAAACCGTAGCGGTCCTCGACTTCTATAATTTTCTGCTGAACGGAATTTTGCCTGGCAACATGCGTCTTCAGGATCAGGATATCGTGTTTGTTTCTCCCTATTCTGACCGGGCTGAAATCAAAGGACAGGTGAAACGCAGCAATATGTATTTTGACATGAAACCCGGTGAAACATTGAAAAAATTGATTCATTTTGCCGGCGGTTTTACCGGGAAAGCTTATACCGGCCAGATAAAAATATTCAGGAAAACAGCCACCGAAAAGAAAATACTGGTGGTGAATGCCGCTCAGCAGGATACAACCAGATTAAAGGATGGGGATGTGGTAGTGGTGGATTCTGTTTTAAACCGGTTCGAAAACCGGGTTCAGATTACCGGTGCGGTTATGCGCCCGGGTGAGTTTGCGCTTGACAGCGACATGACCTTGCGACAATTATTGCAAGATGCTGACGGCTTGCGCCGGGATGCGTATCAAAAACGAATTGCTGTCTATCGCTTAAAAAAAGATCTGACCAGGGAAACAGTATCGCTGAATCTTTCCCGCCTTTTGAAGTCTGACAGTGATTTTCTTTTGCAAAGGGAGGACTCTATCCATATTCCATCCGTTTTCGACATTCGTGAAAAATCCTATTTGCAGATTGAAGGTCAGGTGGCTAAACCCGGATTGTATCCCTTTACCGAAAATACACGACTTGGCGATATCATCATCCAGGCTGGAGGGATGCTTGAGTCGGCTTCAATGGCACATATTGACATATCGCGACGTGTTATAGATACCACATCTGCAAAACAGAGAACCAATCAGCTGGCACACACTTTCCGGTTTCCTATTGGAAAAGATTTGAAACTGGCCGATTCGGTTAAGAACTTTAAGCTTTCTCCTTTTGATCATATCTTTATCAGAAAATCATTTTCCTACACGCCACAGCTGATGGTTTCTATCGGAGGAGAAGTGAACTTTCCCGGACAATATACCATCCAAACGCGCAACGAACGTGTTTCCGATTTAATCAGACAAGCCGGAAATCTCACCTCACAGGCTTTTGTAAAAGGAGCCAGCCTGATCCGAAAACGAACTTCTCATCTGCTCCACGAAAAAGCTGTTGAGACCATTAATGCAGCCAATGACGCGAGAAAAAATAAAATCATTAACTTAAACTCTAAGTATAATGTGATCGGCCTCGATTTGGAAAAGATTATTTACCACCCGGGCTCTGCCGCTGATTTAATTTTGCGTCCGGGCGACTCCATTCGGATTCTTCGGAAATCTCAAACTGTTGAAGTCAGAGGCGCCGTTTACCGACCCAATGTGATTCCTTATGTGGATGGTTGGACACTACAACAATATATTTCAAATGCCGGCGGATTCACAAAAGATGCCATCAGGAGGAATATTTATGTTATTTATGCCAACGGTTCGGTAAAAAAGACCTCAAGTTTTCTCGGTTTAAAATATTACCCGGAAATAGAACCGGGTGCGGAAGTTATCATCCCGTTAAGGCCTAAAAAGTCAGCCCGCTTATCAGCTGCAACTACCATAGGCCTTACCACAGCTCTGGCGTCGCTGACATTAATGATTGTCACCATTGCTAAAACCTTAAAACCGTAGATAGAAAATGGAATCAACAGGCATGAAAGATACGGTTAATACCTCCGACAAAACGGGTATGGACATCCAAGCAATTCTGAAACAAATTTACCGGGGGCGTAAGACCATTTACTATACTCTGGCTATAGCTTTTGTTCTTGCCGTTATCTTGGTTATACTCACCCCCCGGAAATATAATACCAAAGTTGTCTTGCTGGCTGAGTCAAATGCCAGAAGCGGTACCTCCGGCCTGCTGGGGCAGCTGGGTGGTATGTCCGGTGTGAATATCGGCAACCTGCTCGGGCTGAATCTTGGCGGCTCATCATCCAACGATGCACTCACATCCGATCTGTATCCTGATGTGGTTACAAGTACTCCCTTTTTGCTGGATGTGTTGCAGCAAAAAATTACCGATTCCAAAAACCATAAAACCATGACGGTTGAGGAATACCTTAAAAAATACACCAGCCCCTCACCGGCCGGGATACCGGGCTATATTCTGACCAAAATCAGGGGAAAACACAAAAACAACAGGGAGATAAAACATTTCCGGAAAGGTATTATCAAATTGTCCAAAGAACAGACGGATCTACTCAAGACGCTGAATGAAATGATACAGGTCGAAGTGCAGGACCAGGGAAATAAGTTGTTGAAACGGAAAAGTAAAATTTTCAGCGTGACCGTGGAAACACAGGATCCGCTGGTATCGGCTCTTCTTGCCGACTCGGTGGTAAATTGCCTTAAACGTTATGTGGTAAATTATAACACACAGAAAGCACAAAAAGACCTGAACTTCATCAAAGCCAGGTTCCTGGATGCACGGCATAATTTTTATGTAAGACAAAAAGTCCTTGCCGATTACAGTGACAGTAACAGCAATGTGATTCTGGCATCGGTCAAGATACAGAGAGAACGTTTGCAGAAAGAATACGACCTGGCAGCCAGCGTTTATACAAGCCTGGCACGGATGCTTGAGAAAGCTAAAATACAGGTGCAGGACCATACTCCGGTTCTGACGGTTATTGAACCACCGGTGGTGCCCTTGAAAAAGAGTGCACCAAAGAGTACCTTAATTATTATTGAAATGCTGCTGGTGGGCGGTTTTGTCGGTTTTAGTATTGAGCTGATAAAAATACTGATACACCCGCCCGGTAACGGTTAAAACAGAG
>CAYYOW010000137.1:2996-4790 GCA_964473395.1 uncultured Lentimicrobiaceae bacterium
TAACAGATAAATGAAATGGGCAAACGGTTATTTGATATCGTAGTTTCGGGCATTGGCCTTTGTTTGCTTTCCCCGTTTTTTGTGATGATCATAGTGCTCATTATCATTCTGGACGGAGGGAATCCCTTTTTTGTGCAGCAACGGGTTGGCAAAGGAGGCCGGCTTTTTTCTTTCTACAAATTCAAAACGATGAAACCCGGATTAGCTTCCGGAAAACACGATTTTAGTGCCGGAGAAACATCGCGGATAACACCACTGGGAGAGATCTTGCGAAAAACAAAGATGGATGAACTCCCCCAGCTGATAAATGTGTTAAAAGGAGAGATGTCTTTGGTGGGGCCTCGTCCCGAAGTGAAAAAGTGGACTTTGGTATACCCGGAAAAGTGGAAAATTGTCCACCGGGTGAAGCCCGGAATAACAGATAATGCTTCCATATTATTTAGGCATGAGGAAGATCTGCTGGCCGGGGCATCCTCTCCGGATGATACTTACCGGGAGATGATCCTGCCAAAGAAACTGGAAATTTATATCGACTATGTAAGTAACAGGTCCTTTTCCGGAGATATAAAGATTATTTTAAAAACAATTAAAGCCGTTTGGACAGATTGAAAAAAGTTATGAGAATTCCTTTTGCAAAAGTACCTGTTGTAGGGAATGAGCAGAAATACATAAAAGAGGTGCTGGAAAGCGGCTGGCTTACTACAGCCGGAAAAGCCATGGCTTTCGAGAAGAATTTTGCCGATGCTGTGCAGGCACGGTTTGCCTGTGCGGTAAATTCGGGAACGGCTGCTTTGCATCTCGGACTGGAGGCCCTTGGCGTAAAACCAGGCGACAGGGTGTTTGTCCCCTCCATGACTTTTACATCTTCAGCGGAAATTATCAGATACCTTCAGGCAAACCCTGTTTTCCTCGATACGGAGTACGGTACCAATTTGATTACGCCCGAAATTCTTAGTGATGCCATTAAGAAAAATCCGGATGTCCGTTATCTGATTGTTGTGCATTATGGCGGTCAGGCTGCCGGAATGTTGTCCGGTGGCCAAGAGGGGATATTGGATATTTGCAAAAAGCACGACATAAAAATTCTGGAAGATGCTGCCCATGCTTTTCCTGCCAGACTGAACGACCAAATGGTAGGCTCTCTGGGAGAAGTTGCCTGCTTTAGCTTTTATGCCAACAAGCCCATCACAACCGGCGAAGGCGGAATGCTGACAACCCAAAACGAAGAGATTTACGAGCGGGTGAAAAAGATGCGTCTTCATGGAATTGACAGGGATGTGTGGAACAGGTACACAGAAAACAAACCTTCGTGGGAGTATGATGTGGTAGAAGCCGGATACAAATACAACATGCCGGATGTCAATGCTGCCATTGGTCTGGCACAACTGGAAAAGGCAGAGGAGTTTCGTGCCGAACGACAGCGGGTGGCAGAATATTATTATGAGCATCTGGCTCCTTTAAAACATTACATAGACCTTCCGGTTACCCATGTTCCGTTTCAGGATCATGCCTGGCACCTGTTTCCTGTAGTATTGAAGGGAAATACACCCTTGAGTAGAAACGAATTCATTGAAAAAATGGCCGAAGCCGGGATTGGAACTTCCGTGCATTACAAACCCCTGCACCGGATGACCTACTATAAAAACAAATATCAGCTTAAAACTTCCGATTTTCCCAATGCGGAGAAAACATGGCGGGGAAACGTCTCCCTCCCGATTTTCCCATACATGTACAGGGAAGAGCTAAGCTATATTTGTGCAACTATTGGAAAGATATTGTTACACTGAGTTCGGT
>CAYYOW010000138.1:0-4685 GCA_964473395.1 uncultured Lentimicrobiaceae bacterium
TCACACGCCATAAACCAGATCGCGTGCTTTACCCCAGCTCCAGCGCAGCCTATCCTACCAGTTTGCAGAATGTGGAAGGCGCTTTGGCTTTGAAAGAGGGAGATATCGATTTCAATAAAAACCTTGGTACACCGGATATGACTTATGGCTGGACCAAGCTTACCGGCGAATTTCTTGCGCAGATTGCTGCTAGGCATTACGGCATTTCCATTGTTTGTATCCGACCGTTTTCCGGATATGGCGAGGACCAGGAAACCAGCTATCCCGTGCCGGCCATTGCCTTGCGGGCAGCCAAAAAGGAGAATCCTTTTGAGGTATGGGGTAGCGGAAAACAGGGGCGCGATTTTGTGCATATTGACGATATTATCGATTTCATCGGGATACTCATGGATGAGATACACGACGGGTCGGCTTACAACATTGGCTCGGGCAAGTTGACCAGTTTTCTGGAGCTGATTGACGTGTTTACCTCTTTTGCCGGCTATCACCCCACCATCAATCCGTTGCTTGACAAGCCGGTAGGCGTACAGTCGCGTTACGGCGATCCCACACTCGTACGTGAAAAATTTGGCTGGACGCCGAAAATTTCTCTCGAAGAGGGCATGCGCCGGGTTTATGAGGCTGCTTTGAAGAAGTTGTAGGGGAGATTATTGCTCTAAAAGCTTTTATTATCTGCCCGGATGATTAATTTTCAAAGGATCTTGTCTGGTATCGAAAATATCTGTTATTAATATTCCTTCTTTAACTTTTTTGTAGATAACCTTATAGTTCCCACGAACCAAATATCTGTGTCCTTCTTCAAGTAGTTCTAACGATTCCTCAATCTGTCCAGAGTTTGGATAAGCATTAAGTTGCTTTGTTGAGTCGAAGATACCGGTTTTAAGCTTTTGTGCAATGGCTTTTCCCGCTACGTCTTTGTGATACTGAAAAATATCTTTTAAAGACTTTGAGGCGAGGTCTGACCAAATAATTTTCATCAGATCACCAGTTTTTTGATTCAGCTTCCAGTTGTTCCTGAGTCTTGAAATTGCCGGCAAGATAATCGGAGTTTGATTTTTGTGCTCTTTTAATTAACTCCTCTTGTGTAAATTGTTTTAATGTTTGGTTTGTCGTTTTTACTGATTTATTAATTAAGTCTTCAATTATTATGAACATATTTTCGTCCTTAAGACCTATCAAATATTCAATCAGGTTTAGTTTCCGTGTTTGTAAGTCCATGGCTATTATTGTTTCTTGCAAATATAATATTATTTAATGCTATTTCGATTCTTATTTTGTTTTTTCTTGCTTTGCAGATAACATCTTTTGTCTGCGGAGTAGTTTTTGGAAAGTTTAGTATTTTTGAAAAATGATTGTTCTTTATGCTGTTTTTTGGATTGCAGGGGAATATGAAAAGGAAATTATAACCATCAATCAGGTAATCATTTATGAAAAAAACCATTGTTTGTTTCGGTCCGGGCCCCATGTTTAAGGGCGGAATTGCCAATTACAACACATCACTTGCCAAGGCCTTTGACAAGATGAAAGATACTGATGTTCACATCGTTTCGTGGACACAGCAATATCCGGCCATCATTCCCCGCGATTTTATCGACCGCAAAAGCAAAGTGGATCAACTGGAAGGAACCGGCATCAAAGTGCATTACATTACCAACTACAACAATCCGCTGAGCTGGCAGGCCACCATTAAACTAATCAGGAGCCTGAGGCCACAAAAGGTCATCTTTCAATGGGCTATTGCCATTCAGGGATTACCGTTGGGCTATATCGCCCGTAAGCTGAAGAAAAGCAAAGATATGGAGGTCTTTTTCGACCTGCATTTTGTGATACAGAAAGAGGGAAGTGCGCTGGATAATTTTTACACCAAAAAAGGAATTCGCCATGCTGATGCTTACGTGGTTCATGCTTACAAAACGGCGGATGAGCTAAAACAGCTTTTTCCTAAAAAACAGTTTGAAGTATTGGAACGTGGACAAAAGTTCACCGGCAAAGGTATCAAAGTGCTGAAGTTGTATCATCCGGTGTACGACATGTTTCAGCCCGATCCGGCGTTTGATGTGAAAAAAGCCAAAAAGGAGATGGGACTGAAAAAACACGTGTTTCTGTTTTTCGGCTTTATCCGCAAATACAAAGGACTTCACAACGTGATTAAAGCTTTTGCCCGAATTGCGGAAGAGCGTGATGATGTTTCGCTGCTGATTGTGGGCGAATCGTTTTGGAACACACTGGACAGCAAAAAGCTTTCCACACGGTTGAAAAATGCCATTTTCGGCCTGGCCAAGAAAATCTTCCTGAAAAAACAGGACGACGAGCGCAACTATCAGCCACTCTCGTTGATTGACAAATTGGGATTAAAGGACAAAACCTATGTCGTGAACGATTTTGTCCCCAATGAAATGGTACACAAATATTTTCAGGTTAGCGACAGCATCATGCTTTTTTACCTGACGGCTACCCCATCGGGTATAGAGTCCATTGCTTATAATTTCAGAATACCCATGCTGGCCACACGGGTAGGGCATTTTACCGAAACAATAAAAGATGGGTACAACGGGTATCTCGCCAGCCCGGATAATATTAAGTCCATGACGGAAGTAATGCGCAAAGCCATTGAACATCCCATTCCACGTGAGAATGTGTCAGAAACATCCAAAGATATGAGCTGGGACAACTACGCCAAAGAAATATTGCGTTAAGCCTTTTCCGCCTTCTCTTTCAGCAGTTTCATGGCTGCAACGATATCTTTCTGTCCGAAAATGGCACTACCTGATACCAGAACGCTGGCGCCGTGTTGCACAATGTTTTCCACGGTGGTACTGTCTACACCGCCATCCACTTCCAGCAGGATATCCCTGCCGGAGGTATTAATCATTTCCCGTGCTTCTGCTATTTTTTTCAACCCCTGCGGGATAAATTTCTGTCCGCCAAAACCCGGGTTAACCGTCATAATCAACAGTAAATCAATATTGTCCAATACATTTTCAATGGTAGATAGCGAAGTGGCCGGATTGAGTGAGACACCGGCTTTTATTCCCTGTTGGTGAATAGATTGCAGCGTCCGGTGCAGATGTGTGCAGGCTTCCTGATGCACGGTGAGGATGTTGGCTCCTGCTTTAGCGTAATCTTCGATGTAGAGGTCGGGATTACTGATCATCAAATGCACATCCAGCGGGAGGGAAGTGATGCGTTTGAGCGCCTTAACCATGTTAGGACCAAAAGTAAGGTTAGGTACAAAATGACCATCCATCACATCCACATGGATAAAATCGGCACCATTTTCGGCCAGCATCTCCACCTGCTTTTTCAGCTGAAGCAAATCGGCTGACAGTATGGAAGGAGCGATATAGATTTTTTGTTTTTCCATAAGTTTGGTATTTACTGATTGTAGCGTTCTTCCACCAGCCTGGCAACGTTTTCAGGGGTAAACCCGAATTTCTTTTCCAGTACTCCGGCCGGTGCAGAGGCCCCGTAATGATCAATTCCGAAACTCCAGCCATCGGCCACATATTTTCCCCAGCCAAAAGTGCTGGCAGCTTCAATGCTGACGCGGTATCCTACATCAGGCGGCAGCACGGTGTCTTTATATTCCTGCGGTTGCTCATCGAAAAGTTCCATACAAGGCATGCTGACAACGCGTACCTTTTTGCCGGTTATCAGTCTGGAGGCAGCGAGGGCGAGGTGTACTTCCGAACCGCTCGCTATCAAAATGATATCTGGTTTTTCCTCTTCTGATCCCGAAAGGGTATAGGCCCCTTTTCTCACTTTCTCTTTTATGTTTTCCACATCGAGTGTGGGGACACCCTGGCGGGTAAAGGCCATAGCCACGGGTTTGTCATCGATTTCAAAAGCCAGTTGCATAAGGGCCGTTGTTTCGCTGGCATCTGCCGGTCGAAAAACAAGCAATCCCGGAAGTGCACGCAAACCGGCCAGTTGCTCTATGGGCTCGTGGGTAGGCCCATCTTCGCCCACATAAAACGAATCGTGGGTAAATGTGTATAAAACAGGCAGTCCCATGAGCGCCGACAGGCGCATGGCCGGCTTGGCATAATCCGAAAAGACCAGAAAAGTAGCGCCAAACGGACGGAAACCACCGTGTAGCGCAATACCGTTAAGAATGGTTGCCATTGGAAATTCACGGACGGCAAAAGAGAGGTTCCGCCCGCTGTGGTTGTCGCGGGTAAATTCGCCGGAAACATCGGCATAAGCTTTGGTCTGGTTCGATGGCTCAAGGTCTGCGGAGCCTCCGAGAATGACATCTGTTTGCTGTGCAAAGTAAGCCAGCGTTTTCCCAAAAGAAGCGCGGGTAGCCAGCTTTTCGCCGGGTTTAAAATCAGGCACCTTTAAATCCGGTGTCAGGTTGTTGTTCAGAATAGCATGATATTTCTTCGCGAAAGCAGCATTGGCTTCTGATCTTTCTTTAGCCAGTGTTTTCCAGGTGTTTACTGCTTTATTTTGTTCTTTGTGTTGGGAGCGGAAATGGTTATAAACCTCTTCCGGAACGTAAAAATCTTTATCTGCCGGCAGCCCGTTTTTTACTTTTGTAGCAGCAATTTCTTCAGGAGAAAGCGGCGATCCGTGGGTGTGAAAATCGCCTTCCACCGTTGCGGCTCCTTTGGCCATCACAGTTTGCCCGATGATGATGGTTGGTTTACCTTTTTCTTCCTGAGCCTGGTCAATAGCAAGGC
>CAYYOW010000139.1:0-4611 GCA_964473395.1 uncultured Lentimicrobiaceae bacterium
GCGCCAGGGATGGGAGTGGCAGCCTGCCGAAAGGGCTGCGTAGCAATTGTTGGCGGGCGGAGGCTGACGTGAGGAAGACCACGCACCGGCTACAGATGCTAAGCAGGCCTGAGGAAGCTAAAACGGACAGCCCGTCCGGCGCCCTGATCATTTTATTCATCTGTTATAAATTCATGAAATTAGTTGCACGGTAAACTAAAATGTTTTTACTTTGCAAATTAGTTTACCGGTAAACGAAATTGATAAAAGGAGAAATATATTATGAAAAATGTGGAACCGGGTATTGGAAGACTTATTGCCCGTATTCGCCATGGCATCTACAGCTATGTGGCCGACAGGCTGAAAAATCATGAACTCGATGTGGGGCAGTTTTTCTTTTTGCGCTTTATTCTGCACCACGAAGGTAATACTCAGGAGCAGATTGCCTGTGGTATTCTGCTGGATAAAGCCACGGTGAGCAAAGGTATTAAACGCCTGACGCAGCTGGGTTATGTTTTGAAAAAGGTAAATCCTGATGACAAAAGGGAGTTTAAAATTTATCTTACCGAAAAGGCGATGGCTTGTGCTCCCGAAATTGAAACTATTTATAAGGAGGTGCACGACAGGCTCTACCTTCAGCTTGATGAGCATCAGATCAGCGAGTTGCAATCGCTGTTACAGACAATTTATAAAAATTTTGAATAAAATAAACCGGAGATATTATGGATAAGGAAAAAGTGAAAAATTTGGTAACTCCCGGCGACGAAGCCGGGAAGAAGCAAAAGAAAAAAAGCAAAATAGGAAGTGTACTTATCGCTGTAACACTCCTTTTACTACTGTTTGGCGCGGCGGCATACTGGTATGTCGATAAGGTGGGTTTTGTCAGTACAGACGATGCCTACATTGATGCCAACAAATTAAACCTCAGTCCGCAGATTATGGGGCGTGTTGTGGCTTTGTATGCTGATGAGGGTGATATTGTGCATAAGGGAGAATTGCTTGCTGCCCTGGACTCTTCCGATATGAAAGCCCGTTTAAATCAGGCTGTTACTTCTTTGAGTAATGCCCATCTTGGTATAAAACTGGCGCAGGTAAGGCTTGAGCAGGCCCGCATTAACCTTAACCGTGCCGAAATTCAGATAAAGGGAAACGTAATTCCTCGTGCAAGATACGACAACGTTCTGAAGGTGTTTCAGGCGGCTAAAGTGGAGCTTGAAATTGCCAAAAGCAGAATTTCTACCCTAAATTCTGCCATTCAGGTTATCAAAACGGAGCTGGCGCATACCAGGTTGTATTCAAACATTTCTGGAATTATCGCCAAAAGGTGGATTTTGACCGGCGATGTGGTGGCTCCCGGGCAATCCATATTTACCATTTATAATCTGAAAAATATATGGGTAACCGCTATGATTAAAGAAACCGATTTGAATAAGATATCTTTGGGCGATACCGTAAATATTCAGGTAGATGCTTATCCCGACACAAAGTTTGTCGGGAGGATTTTTCAGATTGGGAGTAATACGGCAGCGCTTTTCTCACTGATACCTCCGTCTAATGCGTCCGGGAACTTTACAAAGATTACGCAGCGTATTTCAGTAAAAATTTCCATAAAACCGGTGGAAAAAACCTCTTTAAAATATGGTTTGCTTCCGGGCATGTCGGTAGAAATTAAACTCAAGGCAAAAGGTGGTGCAGGATTTGAAATACGGTAAGCTAACTACGGGTTTAGGCATTTCGGGAGAATTTGAGCCTAACAAGTGGTGGGTATTGTTCAGTGTGATGATTGGTACGTTTATGGCCGTACTGGACTCTACCATTGTTAGCGTGGCTTTTCCTAAGATGATGGCTGTTTTCGGCGTAAGTGTGGACCAGATTGAATGGGTAATGACGGCTTATTTTTTGGTTTTTGCCATTGCATTACCTTCTTCTGGCTGGATAGCAGACCATTTTGGGTACAAAAAGACCTATTTACTGGGGCTTTTCCTGTTCACTTTGGGTTCGCTCCTGTGCAGCCTGTCGTGGAATGAGGACGTGTTAATCTTTTTCAGATTAGTACAGGGAACGGGCGCTGGTTTTGTGATGCCTGTCGGGATGGCCATTGTAACCCGTACTTTTCCACCAAAACAAAGAGGAACGGCACTGGGGTTTTGGGGCATTGCAGCTGCGGCATCGGTGTCGCTGGGACCGATGATTGGTGGTTATCTTGTGGATAATTTTTCCTGGCACTCTATTTTTGATATTAATATTCCGGTGGGTATTTTCGGGATGCTTGTTGCCTGGTTTGTCCAAAAGGAATATAAATCAGAAAAGGTAACCAAATTTGACCTTTTTGGTTTTATCACCATGACAACTGCTCTGGCGACCTTGCTGCTGGCCGTAGCTACTGCAAACTCCAGTTGGAACACCGAAGGCTGGTCTTCCAACTTTATCATGAGTAATTTTTTTATTTCCGCTTTGAGTTTTATCCTTTTCTTTTTCGCAGAAGCCACTACCAAGGATCCTATTGTTAACATAAAACTATTCAAGAACCGTAATTTCGGGCTGACTGCGCTGATTATGTTTGTCTTTGGGATTGCCTTCTTCGGCAATGCCTTTTTACTCCCCATATATTTACAAAATTCTTTGGGCTATACTGCTTTGCAGGCAGGGCTGGTATTTTTCCCCGTTGGCATACTCCAGGCTTTTATTTCCCCGCTGGCCGGCCAGCTGACGGATCGCGTAAATCCCAAAATACCGGCTATTATCGGAATGTTGGTATTGACTTTGTCCCTTTACCTGTTTAGCTTTTTTACGTTACAAACCACACATGCGCAGGTTATGCTGCCTTTGTACCTTCGGGGTCTGGGTCTGGGGCTTATCTTTACTCCCTTGACAACCATTGCTCTTCTCGATATTCCCAAGCCGCAGCTGGCTCAGGCATCCGGATTATACAACACCGTTCGGCAAATTGGCGGTAGTTTTGGAATAGCTGTTCTCGGGACGATTCTTTCGCGGAGGGTAATTTTCCATACGCAAATGTATGGGGAACAAATAAATACTTCTTCTCCTGCTTTTCAGGAAGTGATGAAAGGACTGAAAGACTTTTCTCTCAATACTGCCGGAGCAGCACCACATACTGCAGCACTACAAGCTAAACTACTCCTTTTTAAAAACGTAGCCGCTCAGGCTTTTGTACAGGGAATAAGTGATGATTTTTTTATTGGAGCCGTTTTAACGCTGGCTCTGGTAGTCCCGTTGTTTATGTTAAAAACAAAAAAACCGAATCGCTAACGCAAAAAACGCAAACAGATGAAAAAATTAATTTTATTTTCTATATTATCGATCCTTATATGTATTCCGGTGTTTTCGATAGCACAACATGCTAACGATATCTCTCTTACGCTGTCGAAGGCCATAAACCTTGCAACCAACAACCAACCTTTGTTGCGTGAGGCGGAAGATTATGTAAAAGTTGCGCAAGGCAGGATTCAGCAGACGGAAAGTTCAAAATATCCGCAAATATCGGCAGCACTTTCATATGATTACATTGGACCTATTCCTTCTATTGTCATTCCTTTTGGCCCCGGAGGGCGTTTTGATCTGGCCCCTGCCAACAACTTCAACGAACATATTGATGTAAAGTACCTGATTTTTGATTTTAACCGCCGCAACGAATGGATAAATTTGTTAAAATCCAATAAACTTGCAGAACAGGAAAAGATTAACCTGCTGAAAAACAGGTTAGCCTACCGAACGGTGCAGGCTTTCTATTCTGTACTATTTTTTCGGAGAAGTATGAGGGTTAAAGATGAACAGATGAACGATCTGTTGCAACATTTGGCTACAGCTAAAAAACTGGTGGAAACAGGATCTGCCATTAGCCTGGACACACTTACCACACATGTGCGGGTTACCGCCATCGACAATCAAAAAATGGGTATTTACAATTTGCTACGCCAAAATGAGATTGTCCTAAAATCATTGTTGAATCTCAAAAGTAATACCAACGTTGATCTTATTGGCGGGTTTGTTAAATCTGTTCCGACAATACCATTGGACTCGTTAATCGCCGTGGCTTTTGCTAACCGTGAAGAGGTAAAACTGTCAAAAATTGGAGAACAGGCAGCCAATATTCAAAAAAACATAGCGAAGCTGAGTAAGATGCCAACACTAAGCGCTATAGGTAGTTACGGAATTAAGAACGGATATCCGGATGCGTTGTACAAAATGCGTAGCAACTGGCTTCTGGGGCTGGCAGCGAATATTCCCATTTTTGATGGTTACATGAAAAAAGCAAAAATGGAAACAGCAAACTGGAATGTCCATGCGGTAGAAAATCATCTCGATGTATTGAAGAAAACCATTAGCCGTGAGGTGCAGCAGGCCGAGACGAACCTGTTGTCCAGTCAGAAGCAATTGAAAATGGCAAGGGAAGAAATTATCGGTGCACAAGCTGCTGTGAAACAGGCGCGTGTTCAATACAAAAGCGGATATGTCACTAACCTGTCGTTGTTAGATGCCGAGACTTCGCTTACCCGTGCCCGGCTGAGTTTTGTCGCCGGTCTTTATAAAATCACTTTGAACAAATACCGCCTGATGGAAGCCATGGGATTGAGAATCTGGTAGAGAAGTCGGAAGCCGGAAGCCGGAAGA
>CAYYOW010000140.1:0-4535 GCA_964473395.1 uncultured Lentimicrobiaceae bacterium
CTGAGGTTCTATTTTTTGTTCCATGATATTATTCGTTTAAAAGGGTGTCAAATTTCGTTTTCAATTCAGACACCATAAAAGGCAATCCCTGAACTTTGTTGTATTGTTCATATTTAAATTCAGGATGGGTCATCCGCAGATAATTGACAAACTGCCCCATGTTGTTTTCACAAACAATAATTTTTTTAAATCCTGAAAATATTTCGTTTACATTTTTGGGTAACGGCATGATGTGTTTAAATTGTACCATCCCTATAGGTTTCCCTTCTTCCCACATTTCTTCCACAGCAGTAAGCAATACGCCATACGTGCTACCCCAGCCGACAACCAGCAAATCGCCCCTGGCATCGCCATCAATTTTCAATTCAGGGATACAATCCGCCACTTTATCTACTTTAGCCTGACGCAGATCTGTCATTTTCTGGTGATTAAGCGGGTCGTGCGACACATTTCCTGTAATATCTTCTTTTTCCAGTCCGCCCAAACGGTGACGCAAACCGGGAGTTCCGGCAATAGCCCACTGGCGGGCAAGTGTTTTCGGATCTCTTTTATAAGGTTTATAATCAGGATCATCGGCTTTGGCGATGGGAGGATTAATATCAGGTAAATCAGCCACTTTCGGAATTTTAAATACTTCCGAACCATTTCCAATGGAACCATCGGTGAGCAAGATAACCGGAGTCATGTGCTCCATGGACAGTTTGGCAGCTTCATAGGCAGCATAAAAAGCATCGGAAGCACTGGTAGCAGCCATAACAATGCATGGGGCTTCACCATTACGTCCAAACAAAGCCTGCATAAGATCCGACTGCTCCGATTTGGTAGGCAAGCCGGTGGAAGGGCCACCACGCTGTACATCTACAATAACCATGGGAAGTTCCGTCATAATTGCCAATCCGATAGCTTCACTTTTCAGCGAAAGACCCGGACCGGAAGTAGTAGTCACCGCCATAGCTCCGGCAAAGCTACCGCCGATGGTGGAAACAACACCGGCAATTTCGTCTTCGGCCTGCTGTGTGATACAGGTAAATTGTTTGTGCTTGGCCAGCTCCTGCAATATGTCGGTAGCCGGAGTAATGGGATAAGACCCAAGGTAAATTTTACGTCCCGAGCGTTCGGAAGCTGCCAGCAAACCCCATGCAGTGGCCAGGTTTCCGGTAACATTACGGTAATTCCCTTTGTTCAGTTTGGCTTTTTCTATCCGATAGGTGTTGGTGAAAATTTCCAGTGTTTCAGCATAGTTATAACCTGCTTCCAGCACCTTTTTGTTGGCTTCAACAACCAGCGGATTTTTCTTAAACTTGGTTTCAAAAAAAGAGAAAGTCTTGGTAAAATCTCTGTTGAACAGATAATAAATTATACCCAGAGCAAACATATTTTTCGACTTAAGAGCCGATTTACTATCCAAGTCCAGATCCTTAACCGCCTCCTTAGTAAGCGTACTCAAAGGTCCCAGAACCAGGAGATGTCCTGTTAAAGAGTTATCTTCAAGCGGATTGCTATCGAAGCCTGCTTTTTCCAGATTTTTTTCCGTAAACTCATCATTATTCAAAATGATGATTGCATCTTTTTTTACCCACATCAGGTTAGCTTTCAGGGAAGCCGGATTCATGGCTACCAAAACATCAGCCAGGTCACCGGTAGTGTGAATGTTCTTATGCCCAAAGTGAATTTGAAACCCGGAAACACCGGAAACGGTTCCCTGGGGAGCCCTAATCTCGGATGGATAGTCCGGAAAAGTGGCAAAGTCGTTGCCTGCAAAGGCCGTTGAATCAGAGAACAAGTTTCCGGTTAGCTGCATTCCATCACCGGAGTCGCCGGCAAACCTTACAACTGCCTCTTCAATTTCAATTATTCTATCTTTTTTAACTGTCATATATTTTATACTTTAAAATGGACTTGGCAAAAATAAATCAAATATTTTCCCAGCCACCATGTAACAAGCTTTTTTTTAAAACGTTTGTTATCTTTTGAGTTAGAGAATAATATGTCTGTATGAGATTGAAAATTAATATGGTATCCAAACTTATTGTGATTTTTAAACAATTGCTAATTCTAAATTATAAGCAGTCTAAATTTAAAGAAAGCATCTTATTAGTTTAATTTGGATTTTATTAGTCTAATTTGGATTTTCTAAAAATTAATTTTTCTTACTTGAGTAGTGCCCATTATTTAAACATTCGTTCTATATTTGCCGAATTAATCATTAATAATAACTGTGTTATGGCATATATAATTGATCCCGATTTGTGTACCGCTTGTGGTACATGTATTGATGAATGCCCCGTAGAGGCTATCTCTGAAGGTGATGTTTATGTAATTGATCCTGATTTATGCACCGATTGTGGTGCTTGTGCCGATGTTTGCCCTGTTGAGGCCATTCATCCGGAATAAAAAAAACAGAAAATTCTCAAAACCCCGTCCATTTGGCGGGGTTTTTTGTTTTTGTCCGGAAATTTATAAAGCTTCGAAAGAAAGAAACCTCTGCTGAAAAATAGATCATTAGATTGGAAAGGTTAAATCCATTCTAAATAACAGATATAATGATTACTTTTGTCCTTTGTAATCCTAGTATTATATCAGCATGGACACTTACAGTTTTTTAAATAATTCGGATTCGGATTATATTGAGGATTTATATAGAAAATTTAAGGATGACCCGGAAAAGGTGGAAGCTGACTGGCGGCAATTTTTTCAGGGTTTTGATTTTGCACGACAGACTTATCCGCAAAATACTTCCACAGGTTTAGAAACTACCGACGAGTTTAAAGTCATCAATCTTATCAACGATTACCGGCGGCGTGGTCACCTGTTCACCAAAACCAATCCTGTAAGAACACGCAGAACTTACTCACCAACACTTGATATTGAAAACTTCGGCCTTTCGGAAAAAGATTTAAACAGGACTTTTCTTGCCGGCAATGAGGTGGGATTGGGTTCTGCCAAATTAAGTGAAATTATTGATTTTCTCGAAGAAACTTACTGCCATTCGATCGGTGTTGAATATTATTTTATTCGTGACCTGGAAATTGTTTCCTGGCTGAAAAAGAACTTCGAGACAACCCGCAACAAGCCCGATTATACCCGCGAGGAAAAAACATATATCCTGAGAAAACTGTTACGGGCTGTCCATTTTGAGAAATTCCTGCAGAAAAGATTTCCCGGCCAGAAACGTTTCTCCCTCGAAGGTGCCGAAGCTCTGATTCCGGCGCTCGATGCGGTAATGGAAAAAGGTTCAGAGTTGGGTATAGAAGAGTTCGTCATTGGTATGTCGCACCGTGGCCGGCTCAACATCCTGGTGAACATTCTCCGCAAGCCGTTTAAAGATATGTTTGCCGAATTTGAAGGTGTGGAATATGAAGATGAAAACCTGCTGGGGGATGTGAAATACCATTTGGGTTATACCATCAAAAGAAAATCCAGTAAAGGCAAAGAGGTGAAGTTTACACTGGCACCCAACCCTTCTCATCTGGAGGCTGTTGACCCGGTGGTAGAAGGTATTACGCGTGCCAAACTCGACAAATACAAAGGTGGCGACACCAACAAAATTGTCCCCATTCTCATCCACGGCGATGCCTCCATTGCCGGGCAGGGAGTTGTTTATGAGGTAGTACAAATGTCGGAGCTGAAAGGCTATTCAACGGGAGGAACTATTCATTTGGTGGTTAACAACCAATTGGGTTTTACTACGGATTATCGCGATGCACGCAGCAGCACCTATTGTACCGATGTGGCCAAAACAACGTTGTCGCCGGTGTTTCATGTGAACGGCGACGATGCCGAAGCTGTTGTATTTACCGTTCAACTCGCTATGGAGTTCCGGAATCATTTTCACAAAGATGTTTTTATTGATATCCTTTGCTACCGGAGATATGGGCATAACGAAGGCGATGAACCCCGTTTTACCCAGCCATTGCTTTACAAAGCCATTGAGAAACATCCCGATGCATATTCCATTTACAAAGAAAAGCTACTGAAAGAAGGAACTATAACAGCCGAATACTGGAAAAAGGAAGAGGAGCATTTCAACGACAAGCTCGAAACCAATTACATGCAGTCCAAGTCGCATAAAAAAACCAATATTGACAGCTTTTTAAAAGATACCTGGAAAGATATTCGCAGGGCGACAGATGAGGACTTTCTTAAATCGCCGGATACTTCCATTACCGAAAAAGAGTTGCTGTCTATCGCCAAACAGATTACCAGTCTGCCCGCGGAGAAGAAATTTTACCGGAAAACAATACGTTTGCAACAACAACGGGCAGCCATGGTGGAGAAAAAAGGGATACTCGACTGGGCTATGGGCGAGCTGCTGGCTTACGGAAGCTTACTCAACGAAAACATACCTGTAAGGCTTAGTGGACAGGATGTGGAACGGGGAACATTTTCGCACCGCCACGCTGTGTTGCGCCTCGAAGACTCGGAAGAAAAATATGTTCCGTTAAACCACATCGGTGACCAGCAAGCTCTTTTTGAAGTTTATAACTCTTCGCTGTCGGAGTATGGCGTCCTCGGCTTCGAGTATGGCTATGCGC
>CAYYOW010000141.1:0-4507 GCA_964473395.1 uncultured Lentimicrobiaceae bacterium
AGGTCATGGAACCCAAAGGGCACAAATATCTGCGCGATTATGAAATGGATCCCATTCCCAGGCTGGTTTTTCGGCTTGGAAGTATAGTGCTGATAAAAGAGCTTATTTTTACCCAAAAAGAAGACCGTATTCTCATAAGATACACTCTGGAAGAGAGTGTGGGAAAAATAAAGTTTAAGCTAAGGCCATTCCTTGCTTTTCGTAGCGTCCACTCGCTTAGCAAAGCCAATACTTACGTAAATACTCATTATAAGCCGCTTAAAAACGGCGCCAGTTGGCAAATGTATCAGGGATACTCATCGGTTTACATGCAATTTTCGAAAAAAGCAGAATATATCCACGTTCCTGACTGGTACTACAACGTGGAGTATATTCGCGAAAAAGAACGCGGGTATGATTATCTTGAAGACCTTTACACACCCGGCTTTTTTGAGACAGAGCTTAGTAAGGGCGAAAGTATTGTTATTTCTGCCAGCCTGGAAGAAAAAATACCAGCCAATTTCAAACGCCACTTTAACACCGAGGTAAAAAAACGTGTTCCCCGCAGTAATTTTGAAAACAGCTTGCAAAATGCCGCAGAGGAATTTATTATCCATGTGAAAAACCGTACGGAAGTCATTGCCGGATACCCCTGGTTTGGCTGCTGGGGTCGCGATACTTTTATTGCCCTGCCTGGTCTTACCCTTGAGAAAGGCGATAAGAAAACCTTCCATACCGTTGTAAAATCTATGCTTCGTGAGCTGAAAGACGGTCTTTTCCCCAATCTGGGACACGGCAAAGAAGCCAGTTACAATGCGGTGGATTCTTCGTTGTGGTTTTTTTGGGCTCTGCACCAGTATGTACGTATGACCGGGGAAACCAAAGGGCTTTGGGAAAGCTATGGAAAGGCCATGAAAAGTATCCTGAACCATTACAAAAAGGGAACACTACACGAGATTCGTATGCACGACAACGGCCTGATATGGGCAGGGGAACCCGGCAGAGCCATTACCTGGATGGATGCCATTGTAAATGGGAAACCCGTAACGGGACGCATAGGCTTTCCGGTAGAAATTAATGCTTTGTGGTATGAGGCTATCAGCTTTTCTTTGCAGTTGGCCGAAGAGGTTGATGACCAGGGATTTGTAAGTCACTGGAGAAAATGGCCCAAAATTATTGAGAAGTCGTTTGCAGAGATGTTCTGGGATGAAGAAAAAGGGTATCTCGCCGATTATGCCACATACGAAAAAAAGGATTTTACCATCCGGCCCAACATGGTTATTGCCGCTTCACTGCCCTATTCACCTTTGACCCTCGACATGAAAATAGGCGTGCTTGGAAAAGCCAAAAACGAATTACTCACGCCACGTGGTTTGCGTTCGCTCTCACCACGTTTCGCGAAATACAGAGGAAAATACCTGGGTAATCAGGAAGAACGAGACCTGGCCTACCATCAGGGAACAGCCTGGCCGTGGTTGTTGGGATGCTTTGCTGAAGCGTGGCTAAACCTATACGGCGATAAAGGAAAAGAATATATCCAAAGCCTTTATTCCGGTTTTGAAGAAGTAATGACAGAAGCCGGTGTTGGCACTGTTTCGGAAATTTACGATGGCGACCCGCCACACGAAGCCCGGGGAGCCATATCACAAGCATGGAGTGTGGCAGAACTACTCAGGATAAAATGGATGCTGGATCATGCGTAAAATGAAAATATTTTTAAATAACAAACCAGAGAAAAAGCTATGAGAGTATTGATGTTCGGTTGGGAATTTCCACCTCATATCACGGGAGGCCTAGGCACAGCCTGTTACGGCCTTACGAAAGGTCTGAGCAAACAAGGAACTGAAATAATTTTCGTGGTTCCTAAAGCCTACGGCGATGAAGATCAGCAGGTAGCTTCCATCCGCAACGCCAGCGGCATCCCTTTCGACATGAAAGATGAGGAGTACAAAGCTTACTGGCAACATATAAAATATCTCGAAGTCGGCTCAAATATCATCCCTTACGTAAGTCCTGAATATTTTAGCAAAATTGCGGAGAAGAACCAAAAAACAGGCGAAGAGTTTAAAAGCAACGTTTTTTCCCGGGACTTTGAGTTCTCCGGTACTTACGGCAACAACCTCATGGAAGAGGTAGCCCGTTATGCACTAATAGCTTCGGCACTGGCTCTGAAAGAAAACTTTGACGTAATACATGCCCATGACTGGCTGACTTATCCTGCCGGTATCGCAGCTAAAAAGTCTTCAGGAAAAAAGCTGGTGGTTCACATGCATGCCACCGAATTTGACCGCACAGGAGGAAATGTCAACCAACAGGTTTACGACATTGAACGCCAGGGCATGAAAGAAGCCGACGCGGTTATCACCGTGAGTAACCTCACCCGGAATATCGTTATTGAAAAATACGGCATCAATCCGGACAAAGTATTTACCGTTCACAACGCTGTGGATCAGGATAATATGAGAGATTATAGCGGTTCACAGAAACACTTTGAAGAAAAGCTGGTGACCTTTCTCGGACGTATCACTTTTCAGAAAGGACCGGACTATTTTATTGAAGCCGCTTATAAAGTTTTGCAAAAAGATGATAACGTCCGTTTTGCCATGGCAGGCTCCGGAGATATGCTTTTGAAGATGATAAAACGTGTTGCACAACTCCGTATTGCCGACAAATTTCATTTTACCGGTTTTCTGAAAGGCGATGATGTGGATCATATTTTTGCCATGAGCGATGTTTTCGTCATGCCATCAGTATCCGAGCCGTTTGGCATTGTGCCGTTGGAAGCCATGCGATCCAGCGTTCCGGTCATTATCTCGAGGCAAAGCGGTGTGGCCGAAGTGCTACACCATGCCCTAAAAGTAGATTTCTGGGATATTGATGCTATGGCGGACGCCATTTACGGGCTCTGCCATTATGAGGGCCTCTCGAAAATGTTCAAAAAGTACGGCAAGCAAGAGGTGGAGAATCTAAAATGGGAAAATGCCGCCCTGAAGGTCATCCATGTTTACAACAAATTATTAAACAGCTAATCAAGAAATAACACAGTCATATGAAAGCTATTTGTTTCTATTTTCAGGTTCACCAGCCCATGCGGCTGCGGAGTTACCGGTTTTTCGATATTGGTGAAAAACAGGATTATTTTGATGACCACAACAACAGCTACATCATGCGCAAGGTGGCTCAAAAGAATTACCTGCCCATGAATGCCCTGTTGCTCGATTTGATAAAAGAGTACGGGAGTGCTTTCAAAGTGAGTTTTTCCATCTCTGGAACGGCACTAGACCAGTTTGAAGCTTATGCACCCGATGTGCTGGAAAGCTTTCAGCGGCTGGCAGAAACCGGAAATGTGGAATTTCTGGCCGAAACTTACGCCCACTCACTTTGCGCGCTGAAAAGTAAAGAAGAATTTACAAAACAGGTGCAGGCACAAGCAAAAAAAATTGAACAGCTTTTCGGGCAAAAGCCTACCACCTTCCGTAATACCGAGCTGATCTATTCTGATGAAATCGGCGCCATGGTGGCCGATATGGGTTACAAAGTGATGCTCACCGAGGGAGCCAAACACGTGCTGGGATGGAGGAGCCCTAACTACATGTACACCAATGCTATTAATCCGAAATTGAAGCTTTTGCTGAAGAATTTCCAGCTCAGCGATGACATAGCTTTTCGGTTTTCGCAACAAAGCTGGAAAGAATGGCCGCTGACAACAGAGAAATTTGTGGGATGGCTTACACAAATCAACACCGATGAGGAGGTGGTAAATCTGTTCATGGACTACGAGACCTTTGGTGAACACCAGTGGGAAGAAACAGGTATTTTTGATTTTATGCGCGCGCTGCCGGGACGGGTTTTCTCCCACTCCGATTTTAGTTTTGCCACACCGGCAGAGTTAGGTGAAAAACTACAACCCGTTTCTTCCGTTCAAGTCCCCAACCCTATTTCGTGGGCAGACGAAGAACGAGACCTGACTGCCTGGCTGGGAAATGAACTTCAGGATGAAGCTTTCGATAAGTTATATACCCTCGAAGAGAAAGTGAAAATGTGCGACAATCCGCAAATTCAGAAGGACTGGCTTTACTTGCAGACCTCCGACCACTTCTATTACATGTGTACCAAATTTTTCTCGGATGGCGACGTGCACATGTATTTCAACCCTTACGGCACTCCGTATGAGGCATTTATCAACTATATGAACATCCTGTCCGATTTTATTATCCGGGTGGAAAAGCAAACTCAATATACCAAAACGGATGCTGATGAGGTGAAAGAAGCAGCCAAAACACTAATAGAGAAAACTGAGAAGCTGGCCAGAAAGAAAACCCACCAGACAAAAAAAGTGGTAAAAGAAAAACTGGATAAAACTAAAGAGATGAATTTTGATGATATCAAAAACATGTCGAATGCTGCCATAAAAAAGCTTTTGCGTGAAATTGACTTGCAGAAGTTAAGTGTAGCAATGGAAGATGCCGGCGCAGAAATTCGTGAAAAAATCCTTCCCAATCTGGGAAAACGTGCCCGAAAACAGTTT
>CAYYOW010000142.1:0-4470 GCA_964473395.1 uncultured Lentimicrobiaceae bacterium
AATACGGATGCTGTCAGCCTTGGACTACTGGCCATGGGATTTGAAAAAGGCGATAAAATTGCCACCGTTAGCAACAACCGTCCCGAATGGAACTTCATAGACTTTGGTATGACACAGATCGGATGTGTCCATGTGAGCATCTACCCCACCATCAGCGATAAGGAATATCACCATGTTTTATTACACTCCGACTCGCGTATTTTGGTTGTTGCCAACAAAGAACTGTTCAACAAGTTGCATCATTTTGTAGGCGAAATTGATAAGCTGGAAGCTATTTATACTTTTGATGAGGTGAAAGGCGCCACAAACTGGCGTGAAATTATGGAACAGGCAAAAGGGAAAAAGAAAGATTTAAGGCTATTACTGGAAAAAAGACGTAACGATGTGAAACCGGAAGATTTGCTAACACTGATTTATACATCCGGCACAACCGGACTTTCCAAAGGTGTTATGCTCAGTCATAAAAATGTGGTGAGCAATGTACTTATGACACAAAAGCTGGTTACTGCTCTCGAAGCAGGAGACCGTGCACTGAGTTTTCTTCCTTTGTGTCATGTGCTGGAGCGCATTGGGATTTACGTGTGGCAATCGTTGGGAATTTCTGTTTATTATGCTGAAAAAATAGAGACCGTTGTGGAAAATATGAACGAGATAAAAGCCAATGCCTTTATCACGGTACCACGGATATTTGAAAAAATTTATGATAAAATTATTCTGAAAGGCAGGGAGCTGGAAGGTGTGAAGAAATCAATTTTTTTCTGGGCAGTAAAAATTGGAGATCAATACGATCCGGATCCTGCAAAACGTTCTGTTGTTTACAATCTGAAACTGTCGCTTGCCAGAAAGCTGGTGCTGAGCAAATGGCGTGACGCGTTGGGCGGGTCACTGAAAAGTGTAATTTCAGGAGGCGCTGCCCTGCAGCCCCGGTTATCCAGGATTTTCTGGGCTGCCGGAATTCCAGTACAGGAAGGTTATGGCCTGACGGAGACTTCTCCTGTGGTAGCCGGCAATATGTCTTACTTTCCTTATATTCGTTTTGGCTGGGTGGGTGTGGTGCCGGACGATATTGAAGTGAAAATTGCCGGCGATGGTGAAATCCTGGTTCGTGGTGACAACGTGATGGTGGGCTATTATAAAGATCCGGATAAAACACGCGAGGTGCTGGATCCTGATGGATGGCTCCACACCGGCGACATTGGTGAGTTGGATAAAGATCGGTTCTTACGTATCACCGACCGGAAAAAAGAGATTTTTAAACTCTCCGGAGGGAAGTATGTCGCACCCCAAATGGTGGAAAATACACTGAAAGAGTCGATGTTTATAGAACAACTTATGGTGATTGGTGAGAATCGTAAATTTACGGCTGCGCTGATTGTCCCCGATTTTAATTACCTCCACGCATGGTGCCATCTGCACAACGTTACCTACCGTGACAACAAAGACCTGGTGAGGAAACAAAAAGTGATGGATCGTTATCAGGAGGAAGTTGACAAGTACAACCAGCGTCTCGGACATGTGGAACAAATCAAGGTTTTCCGTTTGGTTTGTGACAGCTGGAGCGCCGAGACAGACGAGCTTTCACCTACTCTGAAGCTTAAAAGAAGGGTTATTAAAAATAAATACAAGCCTCTTATTAAGGAAATATACGAAACGGAAAAAGCAACATAGTGTTGATTTTCAGCATAACGCGAGAACTACTCTGGCATTATCTCCTCTTTTTCTATACAAGAAATACCTTTTATTAGGTATTTTCATTTCCACCTGCCTCTCCTATTTTTGCTTGGTAAAATAAGCAGAAATGAAACATTCTTACTTAAAGCATTTGACTCGTAGTATAATAGTTTTTGTGGTTTTCCTTTTGAGCCTGTTGATGCCAGGGGAATCAATTTACGCACAGGTATCCGGTGTTTCCGCATCCAAACTTACCGCTATTGATGGCACGCTGATTTCGGCTAAGACCCTGGAAGTGGAACCTTCCTTTGCCTATTTGTTCAGTAAGAAATCTTTTGACAGCAACGGAAGACTATATCCTGTTTCGTCGGATAACGATAGCGCTTTGATCATAAAAGATCTGTTTCTACGGTTTACTTATGGGGTGGGCAGGCGATTGGAAATAGGTACTTTCGTTACTGCTAACCTCAGCGCACTCTCTTTTGGCGCTAAATATCGCTTTGTGCAACACAAGAAGTTTCTGGCAGTGGCTTTACTCGGCATCAACTTTTCCAATGAATCCAGTTTTGGTATCAGAAAAACCGGCTTTTTCGGAAAATATATGGGTATCGCTTCCGGGGTGGGCTTAACCCGTATTTTCAGCTCCAGGTTTTCACTCGATGTCGCAGCACAATACCAATATACTTTTTGTTATGAAGGTTTCCTTTCGAACGGCTATTTTCTGGACAGTGATTTGGGTTATTATGTTTTCAACGGCACACTTCAGCTTTCGTGCGGTTTTAGTTTTCAGTGTAATCATCTTAGAACAGGGAATCCGGATGCTTACCGGGTGAGTTTTCATCCCGGTGTGACCATTGAAACAGGAAAATCATTTATTATTGTGTTTTACACACCCATCGATCTTGCCGGCAAAAATATGGGGCGTTTTACCGGCTTTTCCTTTGCTTTTACCTTAACGGTCCATTAAGAATGGTTTTACAGGTTCGCTACGCTCCAGTAGATTACACAAAGCAGGAACCCTTCTACCACAATGGAAGCAAGCATAAAAGGAAAAGACAGTTTGTTTCCACGATAATATTTTCTTAGTAGAAACGCTCCAATAGGAAGTGATAATAAAACCGGTGTGAGCAGGATAATACCCCACATGCCATATCCTCGCCGCAGTTTTACCACAAACTTGGTCTTCCAGGTAAACTTTCTGCGGTTCTTTCGTTTTATTCGCCGCCGTACCTTTCGCCGCATGGCTGAGCGCTGCCACCTCACCGGAATGAGTTTTACAAAATAAGGATTAACATGCCGCGAGTAAATGATAACAATATCACTAAAGTAGTAGTAAATAGTAAAAGCCAGTGTACCACCGGCAATCAGGGCGAAAAAATTCTCCCAAAAGCCCATTCCGATAGCCACACCGTAAAGTGGAGCATAGAAATATTTTATCATAGCCAGAAAAAAGACCTGCGTAACTTTCAGAGAATGGAGCATTAGGGTAAAAATCTATGTTAGAATGCCTAAATTTTTATGAGTTGCAAAAGTAAGAATAATGGGAAAACAGCTTTTGTCAGGAACGATTTTGGTAAACCTTGCCTGTTGAACGGTTTTCCCACTGCTTTTCGTAATTTTGGCGGGCTAAAGAAAGTCGAATGACACCAGAACCTCTTTTCGGGAAAACACTTAATCAACTGGAGGAAATAACCCGTGTATTGGGTGCTCCACTGTTTGTGGCAAAACAGATCGCCGACTGGCTTTATAAAAAAGATATCCGCGAAACAGAGGAGATGCGGAATCTTTCAAAAAAGCTAAGAGCTACCCTCACGGAAAATTTTTCTATTGGCTTGCAGGAGCCGGTAAACGTGCAAGCTTCGGCAGATGGCACAAAGAAATACCTTTTTAAAGCCGATGATCATGGGTTCATCGAATCGGCTTTTATTCCCGAAAACAAACGGGCAACTCTTTGTCTTTCGTCGCAGGTGGGATGCAAAATGGGCTGTCTGTTCTGCATGACAGGCAAGCAGGGGTTTCAAGCCAACCTTACTGCCGGAGAAATTTTAAACCAACTACGCAGTCTGCCGGAGAAAGAAGATGTTACCAACTTGGTTTATATGGGTATGGGAGAGCCGATGGATAACCTGGAGGCGGTTATGCAAAGTCTCGAAATTTTAACTGCCGAATGGGGATTTGCCCGTAGTCCGCGAAAAATCACAGTCAGCACCATTGGCGTTGTCCCTTCCATGCGTCATTTTCTGGAAAACAGTAACTGCCACCTCGCGGTAAGCCTGCATACACCCTTCGAAAATGAACGACAGATGCTCATGCCGGTGAGCCGGAAATACCCTATACAAGCTATTCTCACGGAATTAAAACGGCACAACTTCACCCGCCAGCGACGGGTTTCATTTGAGTACATTGTTTTTAACGGACTCAACGACACACCACGCCACGTGAAAGAGCTGGCACGTATTCTCAACGGACTTCATTGCCGTATCAACCTCATCCGGTTCCATCCCATTCCCGACACTCCGTTGAAAGGGACTGACGAAACTCGGCTTGTACAGTTTAAAGAGGCGCTGAATGCAAAAGGGATTACGACCACTATTCGGGCATCGCGCGGACAGGACATCGATGCGGCCTGTGGCTTGTTGAGTACGCGTGAGATGAAACAGAAATTCAATATACAAAAACAGAAAAAAGAGTAGCCGGTATGGAGAAACCAATCAAATCATTTGCCAGCGACAATTGGTCGGGGGTGTGCCCCGAAGTTATGGAGGCGTTGCAACAAGCCAATGCCGGACATGTGGAAGC
>CAYYOW010000143.1:0-4455 GCA_964473395.1 uncultured Lentimicrobiaceae bacterium
CTGATCATGCTGCACACATTGCGGAAGCTTCAATTTTCGCTTATGAAGGAACCGACATTAGGCATCAGGACACAAAGAAAGGCTAAAAGAATGGTTTCCTCATTTGCCGGTTGTTGCTCCCCTGAGGCGGTGGAGTAATTCTTCAAGAAATTTTTTTGTCTTTTGGTATATCCCCGGGCTGTTCGATTCGCATGGTCCCACAATATTTACAACTGTTACTTCCTGATCTTCAAGAAGATCTAAAATCCCGGTTTCCTGGTCTTCAACATTCATGGAGAGGTGGATGATATAGATGGGTTTATTTTGTCTTTCGGCATGATCAATGGCAAGGATGGTCCCTTTGTCCGGCTCTCCATCTACAAAAACCAACAATCCCTGGCTCTCTTCCACGTTTTTGATTGTGCGGTTTTCATAACTTGAAGATTCAGTTTCTGTCAGTGGGTAGGAGTGCGGAATAACCCCATCTTCTGCTTTACGTCCTTTGGGACACCACCCAAGACAGTCAATTTGATTTTCCAATGCAAAGTCCAGCGCCGCCCTGTCCACACCTGTCTGCCCCCCCGAGATGATGCGCAATGACTTTATTAGGTTCACTATATATTATTTACTGTTGTTAACAAAATCACGTTGGGCTTTAAATAGATTGATGGCTTGCAACAAAAGGTTTTTACTTTCGTCCAGCAAATTTAAGAATAAAATACTGTTTCTTGTACCTACTTCTCTCTTTTTAATTCGTTGAATTTGATTTCTTCGGTACATCTCTATGTGCCTTAGCCCTTTGGTTTGCTCTTCCAGTAGTTTTTCATGTACGGAATAATCGGCTTTTACAATGCTGGAAAGTGTGATTTTCAGCACTTCCTCTATATGCATGGACAAATGCTTCAACTCTTCAATCTGCTCTGGTTTTAGCGGCTTGTGGTTATTATCCACATGTTCCAGCACATGCGTCGAAAAGAAAGAGATACTGTGTACCATCTCACGCATGTAGTCCATAGCCTGAACAAGAAATGAGCCGGAATCGATGGTCATTTCATCCAGGCGTTCAATCACAATATTTATATGGTCTTTGATATATTTGGTTCTTATGGCCATTTCATCAATGGCTTTTTTTGTCTTCCTGAGCTTTTTAATACTTTCTGCTTCAAGGCCTTCAATAGTATGACGGTATTCACGAATAACCCGTTTGAGATTGCCAACAACAAGAGAAAGAAAACGCTCTGAGACATTTTCTTTAGTTATGCCGTAAACTTCTTCGCCCACCTCTTCGCTTTTTTGGACCTGATTTTTGTGCGAAGCAGCTGTACGATACATAACATAAAAAGTTAAAATGACGACAACAGCAATACTTACTATTCCTAAATATGCGAAAATAGAGACCAGAGTAAATGCAATGGTGAAAGCAGTTATTGCTGTTAAAAACCAGCCGCCAACAACTGAAAATACGCCTGAAATACGATAAACAGCACTTTCGCGATCCCAGGCGCGGTCAGTAAGTGAAGCGCCCATAGCCACCATAAAAGTAACATAGGTGGTAGAAAGAGGAAGTCTGAGGGATGTCGCAAAAGCAATTAAAATACTGGATACCACGAGGTTGACGGAGGCTCTGATTAGGTCAAAAGCCGGAACGTCGGCTGTTGCCACGTCTTCCTTTATTTCCTCGTGATAAGGTTCGAATTGCTTTTCGATGGCCGTGACTAAAAAATTAGGAATAACCCTTCTAACACCTTTTGACATGTTAATGGAGGATCGAACCAACAGTTTTGACACAACATAAGGTTTAAAACGCTCATCTCCAGCTTCCTGTCTGCTTAAATCGATAGATGTCTTAATTACTGTCTTAGCTTTTTTTGACAAATAAAGGGTGAAAACCATGATCACTCCCGCGATGAGTAAAAAGGAAACAGGGGTAGGTACTTTCCCTGTAAGGCCTATCATCCCAAGAGTACCGGGGTCAATGCCAGGATGTTTCAAAAATATCAAAAAGGCATCATATCCTGCGATAGGAACGCCTATAAAGTTGACAAGGTCATTACCGGCAAAAGCCATAGCCAGCGCGAATGTCCCGCCTAAAACAATAGCTTTCAAAATATTTAACCGGAATAGCCAATATAAAAGTTGCAACAAGATACTCCATCCGAAAAAACTGTAGAGCATGATAAGGCTGGAATGACCAGCTATCCAGACTTTGGTCCCCGAAGAGATAAAAGAGGCATGGCTGGCTCCCTTAATCAGGATAAAGTAGGTGATTGCGCTAAAAGCAATTCCACCCCAAAGAGCGCCAAACCATTTTATACGTGTTTTGTAATTAAAAGTAAAAATGATACGTGCAACGTATTGAACAATAGCTCCCACAACGAAAGCAACCGCCACGGAAACCAAAATTCCTGAAATAATAGCAAGGGCTTTTTCCGAATTGATAAATGAACCCAGATTGATTTTTTGATGTATATCAGAAATGAGATTATTTGAAACAAGATATTTTTTAAAAGAAAGCATCGTCTCTGGTGAGGCGGAAAGCTTGTAAACCGACATGCCTACAGCTGCTCCTAATAAGTCGAAAACAATGGAAACCGTGGTGGAAGTGGGCATTCCAAAAGTATTGAAGACGTCTAAAAGAATGATATCGGAGATCATCACGGCAACGAATATGACGATAATCTCGGAGAAGTAGAACATCTCCGGATGAAATATTCCTTTTCGGGCTACTTCCATCATCCCGCTCGAAAATAGTACGCCAAAAAGAATACCGAGGGCGGCAATGGCGACAATTAATTTAAAAGAAGCTACTTTTGAACCGACGGCTGAATTTAGAAAATTAACAGCATCGTTGCTAACGCCAACAACCAAATCAAAACCAGCCAGTATAAACAAGAGGACGATTAATCCGATGTAAAGTGTTTCCATTATGTTGCGATTTTTATAACAAAGAGGTGCAAAATTAAATAATAGCCCCTCTCCATTGTTATCTCAATGTTAAGAAATTGTTAATTATATTATTGCAATAATATTTATATTACTTATTATCAATTATTTATATGTTAAGTTCGTGTTAAATATATTTTTGAGAAACAAAATTCTCCTCAAATCTTAACATCCAATGCATCCCTCAGGCTGTTGCCGAGTGTCATAAAAGCCAGCACGAGAAAGACTATGGCAACACCCGGTATGATAGCAAGATAGGCGGAATCAAGCACGATAAAGCTGTAATACTCTTTAATCATGTTTCCCCAAGAGGGGATAGGTGGCTGAACACCAATTCCCAGAAAACTTAGTCCTGCTTCTATTAGAATGGCAGCGGCAAAATTGGCAGCGGAAATAACGATAACAGGACTCAGAATGTTAGGAAGAATATGCCGCAGCATAATCCGGAAATTGGAATATCCCAAGGCAAAGCCGGCTTCTACGTACTCTTTTTCCCGGACGCTCATCATCTGCCCGCGAACTACACGTGCCACTTCTACCCACATGGTAAGACCTACGGCTATGAATATCTGCCAAAAACCTTTGCCCAGTGCAAAAGTGATGGCAATCACAAGGAGAAGTGTGGGAATAGACCACACCACATTGATAAACCACATGATGAGTTCATCCACTTTCCCACGATAAAATCCGGCCATGGAGCCCAGCAGAATACCTACCAATAGCGATATGGCTACAGAGATGAACCCTACCGAAAGACTTATACGTGTCCCCAGCAACAGCCGGCTTAGCAGGTCTCTCCCAAACTGGTCGGTTCCAAGCCAGAAAATTTTGGTTTCCAGGTTGTTCTGTAATATCTGAGCTTTTAGTCTGGTAATAGGAATGACATGCTTTTTCCCTGCTAATGAAGTATATTCCACTTTGTTACCAACTATCTTTTGTTTCCCCTTTACGGGAAAAAGGATATCGGACAACTCGAAAGATTCCGTGAGCCCGTTGTTATCCTCATCAAATACTTTAACGGTAATTTTCCCCTCATTAAAATGGTAAGCCGTGACGGGTATAAAAGAATAACGGTCTTTTGAACCGAAAAACATTTGGTGTAAAAAACCATCGTGAGGAAGGATGTCATTTTTACGAATAGCTAACAATTTGACTTTAAATCCTGGTTTTTGGGTAGCCAGTTCCAGTATTTGCCGGTTGGCGTTGGGAGAGGCATCGGGAATAATCAGATAGGCAAAGATACCTACCAATATGGCCAGGCCGATAACGGATAGAGCAATCATGCCCTGGATATTTCTTTTGAATTTTTGCCATGCAAGGTTCGAAAGAGAGCCGGATATATAAAGTTTTTTCTTTTGCGGGAACATCGTTCAAAAGTAAAAAACAAACTGATAGTACAAACTATTTCCTTGACTTTTGCTGTTTATTTTTAAAGATTTTTTTCGCACTCACTTTTGGAAATTGAAAAATATTGTATATTTGCGCCCCTGAAATGGTGGATGTAGCTCAGCTTGGTTAGAGCATCGGATTGTG
>CAYYOW010000144.1:0-4396 GCA_964473395.1 uncultured Lentimicrobiaceae bacterium
TAATCGGTTTTTTCCCGAGCATGGCATAAACAGAATCCGTCAGGTGGTAAAGCACATAGTTGGCAGGTGAAATCTGATAGGCAAACCAGACAGGTGTTTCCAGTGAATCTTTATTACGAATAAGCGTGTATTCATGGCCATGCCTGATTCTTCGTACGTTAAAAATTTTCTTTGTGTGTCGTGCCAGATAATCGATAGTAGAATATTTCACCCCGTACTTTAGCAAAATATCCGACATAAACTGGTTGCGTTTTACCTTGCCTTTTATCACTTGCAGGCTATCCACGTTAATTCCATAAATAATATCGGAGATAACTTTGGGCTTTATCTCCGGCTGGTTTTCTATATGTTGCTTTTCGCTGTTGCTGCGGCTACAGGAAAAGAAAGAAAGTGAAACAATTAAAAGAAAAAGAAAAATATATTTATTGTTGATTCGGCTCATATTTGTCATATCTGCATAAACGAGGTACAAAAGTAGAATTATTTAGGTTTTGGAACCTCGGCAATATTCTTTTACACAACATATTTCAATTTTTTAACAAAATTTATCAGGGGCACTGGCTTTCAACAATGAGATAAGAAACCTGATACCACAAACGCTGGAAATTGAGGATCTAAAATTCGTTAGTTGAATAAGAGGTTGCCAAAAAAAATTAATCTCTCCGGTTTTTTTCAGCAAAATTCCTGCCGGCTTTCAGCGCTTTCAGGTTAAGCTGCACAAGGCTCTCCCCTTTTTTGCTGAAAAGCTGGCGAATAGCATCCTCAAGCGAAGAATATTTCAGTCCGATAAAAGGGGAAGCCGCACCCAAAACCACGATATTGGCGGCTCTTATTGAGCCTTGTGTCTGGGCAATCTTATCCGCATCAATGGTTATATAGCGTGGCAGCTTCCTGATTTCGGCCAGCACCTTTTCAAGTTCAGGATAATCGGCAATATTTTTGAAAGGGTTCATGCTGCTGATAAGCCAGCCGTTTTTGCGGTTAAGCATGTTGAAATAACGTAATGCTTCCAATGGCTCCACCGAAATAATCATGTCAGCCTTTCCTTCAGGAATCAAGTCGGAGGCAATGGGGTCAGAAGACAAACGCAGGTGCGACTGCACGTCGCCGCCGCGCTGGCTCATGCCATGTACTTCCGACTGTTTCAGTTGTAGCCCTTCCGAAAGAGCTGCCAATCCGATGGTGGTGGCAATGGTCAGAATACCCTGACCGCCAACGCCACCTAATATTATATCTTTTTTCATGGTTATCACATTTTTACTGAGTAGAATTTTCCTTACCGGTTTTCTTTTGGGCGTGTTTTAGTTTCATGCGCCTGGCCAGCGTTTGAACACACTCACGACGGGGAATAATGACCGAAACACCCTGATATGCCAACTCTTCTTTGAAGATTTTCACATTTTCTTCATGCAAACGATGCAACGGTTTTATAATGCGAATATGCTCTTCTTCCACGCCGATACCTTTTACGATATCTTCCAGCTTTCCGAAACCGGCAGAATCCTGTCCACCGGTCATGCCGGTGGTACTGTTATCGAGCAGCACAACAGTGATAGGGACTTTGCGATTAACGGCATCCAGAAGTCCGGTCATGCCAGAGTGAGTAAAGGTTGAGTCGCCAATGGCAGCCACAGCCGGAACCAGTCCTGCTTCAGCAGCACCCACGGCCATGGTAATAGAAGCACCCATATCCACACAGCTGTTGATAGACTCCAGCGGAGGAAGGGCGCTGAGCGTATAGCAACCGATATCAGCAAGTACCCGACCCGGGGAGTAATCCTTCATAGCCTCATTCAGTGCCTCGAAAGAGTCCCAATGCGAACATCCATCACAAAGCAGAGGCGGACGACCTTTCAGAACGTCCGAAATAGCGTAGCCCTCAGATATTTCTATACCGAGGGCTTTTCCAACAATGTTCGGGTTTAGCTCGCCTGCACGGGGAAGCGCACCATCCATACGCCCTTTTACCGGTTTCCCCTCATCAAGAATACCTCGAAACAGCTCTTCGAGGATTGGATAACCTTCTTCGAGGATGAGCAGGGAATCAACTTGTCCGTAAAGTTCACGCACCAGCTTACGCGAAACCGGGTACTGCCCGATTTTCAGGACAGAATAAGGGATCTCGCCACCCTGATAGTTTTCCAGAAGATAGTTATAAGCAATACCACAGGCCACAATACCCATGCTTTTGTCTTTTCCAACATAAAGTTTATTATAGCCCGATTTTTCGCTATCCTCCTGAAAAGCAAGCTGTTTACCAAGCAGCGTATTGTATTGTTTCCGAGCAATGGAGGGCAGCAGGATAAACTGCTTCAAATCAGATGGTAAGTTCAGCTCATGCTGAGGAAGTACCTCTTTGCGCAGCACACCCGAGCGAGAATGCGACAAACGGGTGGTAATACGAAACAGAACCGGCGTTCCGAGACGTTCGGAAAGTTCAAAAGCATAACGCGTCATGTCGTAGGCTTCCTGTTGGTTTGAAGGCTCCAGCACAGGAATTTGTGCAAACTTACCATAAAAGCGTGAATCCTGTTCGTTTTGCGAAGAGTGCATAGAAGGGTCGTCGGCAGAGACAACCACCAAACCACCGTGAGCACCGGTAATGGCAGAGTTTATGAAGGCATCGGCAGCCACATTCAGCCCCACGTGCTTCATACAAACCAACGCCCGTTTGCCGGCATACGACATGCCAATAGCCGTTTCCATAGCGGTTTTTTCGTTAGACGACCATTGCGAAACAATATGTCTTTTTTTGGCCTCCTGAGAAGCCTGAATATATTCGGTGATTTCCGTAGAAGGTGTTCCAGGGTAAGCAAAAACTCCGGAAAGCCCTGCATCCACAGCCCCCTGTGCTATAGCTTCATCACCAAGTAGCAGTAATTTGTCCATTTATTTTGAGTTTTATTTATTCTAAAAAAGCATGCAAAGGTACCATTTTTCGACTGTTTCCCTTTTGGGGAAAAGCTATCTATAATAAATTTAAATTATCAGGAAAAACTTACTTTTACCAAAATTTTATACATGAATTTTCTGGCACATGCACACCTTTCGGGAACAAATGAAGAACTGCTTACCGGCAACCTAATGGCAGATGCAGTAAAGGGGAAAAACTGGAGGCAATACACTAACGGCATTCAAAAAGGTATTTTGCTGCATCGGCAGATTGATGATTTTACTGATAAGCATCCGCTGGTTAGACAGAGCAAAGCACTGATACGGGAACACTATGGACTGTATTCGGGCGTAGTTACCGATATCTATTTCGACCATTTCCTGGCTTCGGAATGGGCAAATTATTCCAAGACGAGTCTGATAAACTTTTCCCGGCATGTTTACACCATTCTGTCAAAACACTTCACATTGCTACCGCGCCGTATCAAATACATTCTACCCTTTATGATGGCTCAAAACTGGCTGAATTCCTATGCTTCACCAAATGAGCTGGAAGGGATTTTTTATAACATGGACCGACGAACCGGCTTCCGGTCGGGAATGAAAACTGCCGTCGCTGTTATGGAAACAAATTACGGGAGTTTACAGGGAAATTTCAGGGATTTTTATCCGCAGTTGGAGCAACGTGTTGAAGAAATGCTCGAAGTGACAACAGTTTGAAGGAGCTGAAATACTTTGGTTCTGTAAGGAAATTTATCATCTTTTTCTGAAGACATAAAATTAAGAAACAACTGTAAGCACCAGCCTTCGCCAGCTACTGTGGCGACGAAATTCGCAGAAATAGATTCCCTGCCAAATACCTGTATTCAGCCGGTGGTTGCTTATGGGAATGGTTAATGAAGTACCGAGAACTGCCGATTTAAAATGGGCAGGCATATCATCGGAGCCTTCCAGTACATGAGTATAAAAAGGCGCACCTTCAGGGGCAATATTGTCAAGCAGCGAATTCAGGTCGGTGTGCACATCCGGATCAGCATTTTCGTTGAGCATCAACGCTGCCGAAGTGTGCTTCAGAAACAGATTGAGGAGCCCTGTTTCGGGCAATTCTCCCAGTGTATCAAGCACTAGGTTATCAATCAGATGAAATCCTCTCGGAAATGAAGGAAGTGTAATTTCTTTTTGTGTTACCATAAGTGTTCTGTTGGGTGTATCATCCAATTTTTGATTGGGGTAAATTTACATATTTTCAGGAGAGCCAACAGGAAATGTGTTCCCTTTTGGGGGAAAAGTTAAAGCCCCACAAAATGCAGGGCTTTAACCGAAAATATCAGTTTATCAACAGAAGACTATTTGATGCCGGCAATTTTTTCCAGCATATCGGTAGTCAGAGATTTAGGCCTTTCGATAGCATAGCCTAAAGCTCTGTCCCAGGTAATGTTAGCAAGAACACCCATGGCTCTTCCCACACCAAACAGAACGGTATAGAAATCATACTCGCGTAAGC
>CAYYOW010000145.1:0-4375 GCA_964473395.1 uncultured Lentimicrobiaceae bacterium
CCGAATGCATAACAAGAACCGGGCACTGAATATCTAATCCCTTTTGCAACTCTTTTTGTGCCGTGTAAATTCCTTTTATCCAACAGGCATAGATTTTGAATCCTGCATCGGGCTTTAGCTTCAGTGCATAGTCCCATTCTCCTTCGTGGCTTTTGTGCAGACTGTATCCGTAACCTTTGTCGAGACCCACCGGAGAAGGCAGGCCGGGGAAAGAACCTGCAAGCGTTACCATAAGCGGAATAAAAGTCTTTTTTAATAATGCGGAGACGTTAAACTCAAAAAACGGACTATTTAAAATGAGTGCATCTATAAAATTGTCATCCCGGTGGTCGTGGGCATACAAAGCGCCAATCAACCCTCCTGTGGAATGCCCAACGAGCACCAGCTTTTCGTTTTTCTCCTTTTCCCTGATAAACGCTATGGTGTTGTCAATTTCTTCGAAATACTCGCGGATATCCCTGAAATCATTGGGCTTTTGGTGAGGGAGAATAGAGCGACCGTATTTTCTTAACTCCAGAGCATAAAAGTTAAATCCCAGTTTGTTAGCCCAGTCTGCCAAGTGATCCTGGAAAAAGTAATCGTTGAAACCATGCAGATAAAGCAAAGCTTTCTTTGCAGGTTTTTTCGCTTTTCTTTCGATGAGGGTAGCTACAACTTTTCCCTCGTAATCGGGTTTTAGCTCCAGCGTATGAAAAATAAAACCGTTTTTTTCTTGCTTTTCCATGATGCAAATTATCGTGTGGTTAATTGAAATGGAATAAACTTTTCTTTGTTAGACCTTTACTCAACAAATATAGTGAATTTTTTGATAATTTGCTTTTTACATGAGAGCTTGATATACAAAGACTTATTTACCATAGCGCGTATCGGCAGGTATCAGACTTTAATAAAGGAGTAGGCAAAGAAATATTTATAATGGAATCAAATGGCTATTCTGAGAGAGCTTCTTCCGTCATAATACGGATATTCCTACGGCTGATGGGGCTTTTTTTCTGATAGTCAATCTCTTCTATAAGACTGCTCGTATGACAGGAGTCACCAGAGTCTCCGGAGTCATGGGCACAAGCCAGTTTCTTCCCCGTTTTTGGGTCTGTGATAGAGCTGGAACATTGTTTTTTAAATTGGCCTCCTTTAATAAAGAACATTTTAATGGCAAAGCCGGCAAAAGCCACACCCATAATAACTACGGAAAGAAGAAACAATTTAATAAACATATTCATCCTTTTTAGATACTGCAAAAGTAAACATAATTCTGCTTTGGGGTGAAAAATTTAACAATAATTTAAATTGATTCTAAAAATTGGATACTATACATTTGAAAAAATAATTGATTTAAAGCATTTGTTCGTATGTTTTTTGGAGAAAAATCTTTTGAAGATAGGAGACATGCAATTATGCGAAGTTGCCAGTCGATGAGTAAGGCCGGATCGAATACGCATGTAAGACTAATTCGGGAGGTATGGTTCTTGGTTTTATAATTTATGTTGGAAATAGCCTTTATTAAACTTTAATCACATAGATAATAAATTAAGTACCTGGTATTTAAGTTGCTTTACATTTGAAATATTTGTATTATTAACTTAATGTGTCTATAACATGAAAACAAGAACTACCTTTTTCAGATTCATCAGTTTTCTTCTGCTGGGCGTCTTTTGGTTTTTTATCCCACAAACTACTTTTGCCCAGCAACAAATGGTCATTCCGCTTGATACACTCCATTGGGAGAAAATTTCCTGCGGTAGCTGGCAAACATCAGGTGATTCCCTGATAGTAGATGGTACAGACTATCGTATTGCCGGAGTGGTTGAGACCAAAGACTTTTTTGACCTGAGTAATAGTGAAGTGTATATTAAATGGAAAGTAAACAGCGCCGGACAATTCATGGCTGCTACCATGATTGCCGGAGGCTACTCTCTGGGAAAACTGGCTACAACTAGTCATTCCTATTCTGGTAGCGCATTAATAAATGAAAATCAGTGGTATTATACCGAGGTGAGGTTTCATTCCGATACCTCTTTTACCACCATACGTTCTACCGGTGATTTTTATGATAATGGCGGTACACTTCTTGATTCCCTCAGGCAGGAAGTAACACCCAAACGTTGGGAGCTCGGGGTGAAAAACGGGAAAATTAAGGCCATGATACACGACAACTATGGTGGAGACAAGTGTTCTCTAACTTTGGGCTATGTCATGTTGAAAAATGCCAAAAAGCTCTCAGCTGCCGCCGTGAGTGATACCAAAACTTTTGATTTTGAAGATGGGAAGATTCCTGCTGAAATAAAACAGGACCCCAATTCCATCTGGACTATTGCCGACACCGGATTCCAGTCAAATAAATCTATTTTTCTCGAACAGTTCCCAGGCAATTCTTCCTGGTTTGAGATGAATGTAACTAATGCTTCCAAGGTAAGTTTTGACGTGCGATATGTGTCCGGATATACATGGAATGCAATTATGTCGGCTGCATTTGCCATGGATACGCTGAACATGGTTACTTTCGATCAGTCTAACAAAGGATGCTGGCACCATTTTGAATGGCTTCTGCCGGATACAAAGGCACATAACCTGAGGTGGTATTCTTCTTATTCCGGGAGCTATCCTCAGGCAAATTCAAAATTGTGGGTTGACAATATCACCGTTTATTACACGGGAACAACCGGTATCAGTTCTCCAACAGATAACGACATTGTATCCGTACAAAGTTTCCCGAATCCTTTTTTGGGAAACACAACTATTGAATACAAACTTTCCAAACCCGCCTTTGTCTGTATTGAAATTTATAACCTGACAGGTCAGCGGTTAAAGCTATTAAGGAGTGGAAATTACAATACAGGAGTCTACCGGATTCGCTGGGATGCATCCGGCCTGTCGAGCGGAACCTATTTTTGCCGGATTACAACCGATAAAGGTACTATAATGAAAAAACTTGTTCTGGAGTAAAGCTTATTTTACTGGATAGAGTGGGAGCAATGTTCTTATTTCAGATATTTTTACCACGAATGCGCGAATAAAGATTTCCTATAGGTAAAAAGTAATTTGCACATTTGTGGCTATTCCATATCAGTATCTGTGGAAATCCCCTGCCTCAGGAACGCATAGCATACAATCGCCGTAGCTACTGCCACGTTCAACGATTCTGCTCCTGGATCTTCCGCGGCAGGAATACGTATGCGCTTATCAATAAATACGTTGAGCGATAGTGAGATGCCGTGTGCCTCACTACCCATGAGCAGGATACCTTTTCCCGGTTTCTCAGCTTCCCTGATATCATTGCCATTCAGCACAGCGCCGAAAACGTTCAACTCTTCCGGTTTACGCGAAAGCCAGTCGGCCAGGTCGGCGTAATGCACCCGCACCCGCGCCAGCGAACCCATGGTAGCTTGTACTACTTTGGGATTAAATGCATCCACGGCCTCTTCAGAACAAACAATGTCGCGGATGCCAAACCAGTCGGCTGTACGGATTATCGTTCCCAGGTTGCCCGGATCTTTTATGTTGTCAAGTGCCAGAACATAGCGATCAATCGTTTTAATATTCGGTAACAGATATTCCGGTTTCTCCACTACGGCCACCACTTCCGAAGGACTTTTCAAAGCAGAAATCTTTTCCATCTCCTTCAAGGTGACAACTTCACTCTTTACCCCCGAAAATTTTTCCTGGTACTCTGCCAGCCATTTTTCCGTGGCATACAGCTGTGCTACTTTTAATGGGCCTGAAATAAAATCCAGCACATTAACAGTTCCTTCGGCAAGAAACTGCCCGTATTTTCTTCGGAATTTATTTTGGTGCAGCGACCGTAAATATTTACTATTGCCTTTGCTCAGCATGATGCGAAGATATAAAAAAGCCCTTTCCGAAACGAAAAGGGCTTTTTGAGATTTGTTATTTGGATTTTGAAATTTCCAGTTTTATTCTGCTTTCACATCCAATGCCAGTTCTACAACAATATCTTTGTGCAGTTTGATGGTGGCTTTGTAGGCACCCACCTCTTTGATAGCCTCGCCGACGATTTCAATTTTCTTACGGTCAACTTCCAAATTCTTCTGAACTTTAATGGCATCGGCAATCATAATGTTATTTACCGAACCGAAAATTTTACCTTTTGTACTGGCTTTCACACCAATAGTCAGCTGAGCGCCTTCCAGCACTTTGGCCAGCCCATCGGCCTCTTTTCTGATTTTTTCTTCTTTATAAGCCTGCTGTTTTTTCACCTCGGCAACCACTTTTTTGGCAGATGCGGTGGCAACAATAGCCATTCCTTTAGGAATCAAAAAATTGCGGGCGTAACCATCTTTCACGGTAGTAAGGTCATTTTTGTAACCCAAACCGGTAATATCTTGTTTTAAAATAATCTCCATTGTAATTTCCTCCC
>CAYYOW010000146.1:0-1186 GCA_964473395.1 uncultured Lentimicrobiaceae bacterium
CATTTCTAATGCATTAATTTTTCAAGCATTTCCCGGTAAACGATTTTCTTGTCCAGGACGGTAGTAGCCACAAAAGTAGCATTTTTTCTCATTTCGGGAAGAAGCCGGGGGGTCCCGAGCATTTCATCAAGTTTACCGTAAAGGGAACCGACAGAGTGATTAAAATTTCGCCCGATATTATAGCGTGTTATAAGCGCTGCCATTTCCCCTTTTACATTATTCAGCACCGGAATTCCGGCAGTAGTATAATCGTTAAATTTGTAAGAATAAGCTACCTGTGTTCCTTTTTTAAAGCTGTTGATGGCAATGTCGGCATAGCTTAAATATTTCATGTAATCGGCATAACTTAAGAAACCGGTAATTTCAATATTCAGAGCGTGTTTGTTTTTGAAATGCAGAATCTTTTCTCTTTCCTGACCATCTCCGATAAAGACGAGTCTCAGATCATACCGGTTCAGGGCTGATAGTTTTTTAAAACTTTTGAGAATAATGTCAATGTCGTAACTGTTTCCCAGCATTCCACCGAAACAAATCCACTTTTGCCCTGCAGGTTTGTCAATTTTCAGGCTGTTTGCAGCGACCAGTGATTGGAATTGTCTGACATCCGTTCCGAGATAGACGGGAACGGCTTTGGTTTTCCGGTTAAATCTCTGCGCATGCCGGGCATATTCCTCTGAACCGGCAAACAAAAGGTCAGCTGACCGGTAAACCTTTTCTGCAATTTTTTTCCACGGAAAAGTAATCAACCATAGCAGTTTTTTGTGTGAAGACAAGATGATAAACGACTCCGGCCATAAGTCTATCACATCTACCACAAAAGGTATCTTGTTCTTCCTGCAATAACGGTTACAAGCCAGGCCAGCGGTAACGGCAGGAACCAGACAATATACTTTTGAGGGGCGGTAAGAGAGCTTCTTTAAATAGTTCCGCAGCCTGATGGCGAAGACAACATGGCTGTAAAGTCTTCGAAAACTAACGTTTTTTTTGTATCCGGGAACCGGCAGAAAAGTAATATCTTCAGGATGCTGTCCGGGGTCATGCTTACGTTTTGTTCTGTGATTAAAATCGGTGGTTATCAGCTCAACTTCAGCCCCTTCTTCTTTTAGCAACCGATAAATTGTAGTGATACGGATGTTGTCTGATTTTTCGTAAAAAAAGAGGGAAACCAGTACTATTTTTTGTTTTT
>CAYYOW010000146.1:1286-4372 GCA_964473395.1 uncultured Lentimicrobiaceae bacterium
GGAGGGGAATATAGCGGCATTGATTAAATCCAGTACTTTACTTTTCCAATACTTTAAAATATTATTTAGCCGGTTTTCTCAAACATCTTTTCATCACATAGAAAAGCAGCAAAAGCCGGTACCTGATTTTGTATGATAAGCTGAAGTCGGAAAGCCGGTCATCGGCTTTATGAACAGAAGCCGTGAAGTTATCGTCGTGGCGGCGGTAGTACATCAACCGTTCATCGAAAAACAGCACTTTCCCCATACATTCAGCCATAAGGCCTATCCATACATCGTGCATGGAGATTCGTTTTGGAAAAGGGAGAACAGTATCTGTAATCTTCCGGTTAAAGGCCATGGAACAACCGATAAATGAATTCTTTTTCAGGTTTTTAAGGAAACCAGGGGCTGAGCCCTTCCATGCAAAATAGGAGTCGTGCAATATTTTTTCATCCCTGTCAACGATGAAAGCGTTGCACACCACCAAATCGTAATGTTGCAATTTTTCAACGACTTTCTGAACACGTCCCGGCAACCACACATCGTCCTGGTCTGCAAGAAAGACGTAATCGCCCTGCGCCCTTTTCAGGGCATTCTCCATGTTAAAAACAGGACTTCCGAAATTTCCGTTTTCCAGTAATTTGATTCTGCTATCGCTGTAAGATTTAATTATTTCAATCGTCCGGTCGGAAGAAGAATCATCAGAAATTATCAGTTCATCTTCCGTCCCCAATTGCGACAAAATGGTATCCAGTTGCCTTTTCAGATATTTCTCACCATTACAGGTGGTCATGCAGACGGAAATCATGATTTAAAAGAGCTTGGAAAAGGTGATGGCAATTTTATATCCCATATATTTTATCCGCGAAAGCGGGAAATCCAGCGCCCGGAGCATTTTTATGGCATTTCTGTTCTGTGAAAGCGTTTTTGAAAAATAAGCCAGACGACCGGCATAATATTTCCTGTCGGTAAGTACAGCACCTATGTTGTTTTTTTCGTGTAAACGGTACAAAATTGTCGGTTGGCTGATATAATCTATCTCCCCTTTTTGGGCAACATTTAAGGCTATCCACCAGTCGTGCATGACGGCTTGTTCCGGGAAGGGCAACACAAGGGATTTTACCTTTTTGTTAATCATCACCGTACAGCCCACAACAGGATTGTTGATGAGCAGCCGGTAAATGTTATAGACATTATCCGGATCAACTTTAATGAATTCCCAGAATGAAGAATGAACTTCCCGCAACATTTTGTCCACAACGGTTAAATCGGAAAAGATCATCACCGGAATATCCCGGTAGCGATGTTCCATTTCTCTCATTTTGGTCATCGTTTCCCGGATTTTATCCGGCAGCCAATAGTCATCCTGGTCGCAAAACATAATGGTTTCCGCATTGCTTTTGTGCAGCAACACTTCGAAGCTTTTTTTCGGGCCGAGATGTTCTTTGTTGTCCTCAAGAATAAAGATCCGGTCTTTGTCTTTTTCCTGCCAGCTTTTCAGGACAGCCATCGTTTTATCAGTAGAGCCATCGTCCCGTATTAACAAACGCCAATCGGGAAAAGTCTGAGCATACAAGGACTGCATCAAATCGTCTAAAAAGGCAGCACCGTTAAAGGTGGAAAGTAAGATGTCTGTTTTCAAGGAAGAAAAATAAAGTTTTATACGGAAGTTGGAATAATGAAGTCTAAGTCTCGCTGGCGCACATGGCTTTGCAAGAAGACTTGAACTGGTTGAGATTTTCTCTTCATTTCTTTGTCCGGCCAAAGAAACGAAACAAAGAAAGGCCGCCAAAACCCATGCTTCCGCCCGCTCTGACGGAATGTAACGGGCAGGGAAAAAGAGGCAGATAGCAAATACTGACCCGCATCGCCTACTCCAAAATTTGCTATCCAAACGCAAGCGCTTTTGCTCCTGCCCGTAAACATTTCATCATTCACGCCTACGCCGGCCCGCGGTTTTGGTTGCCCACGCTTATTTCGTCAATAAATACCCATTTGCAGCATGACTCTCCAAAAAAAGAGTCCTTAAAAAATAGTTTTGAAATCTTGTTTTAAAATCAAATACTGTTTTATTACCTTGAAATCAATGAATTGATTTCTGATTTATCCATTACTTTAAACAATTATTAACTTAATAGAAACTACATTCAATCATCCTGTAGCGGATTTTAAGTATCCGAAGTACAAGAATGTGTGGGTAAAGACATAAACCAACACAAGCATGCCGGTGGAGCTGAGCAGTAGCGGATTGGTTCCGGAAATAAAAAGATAGGCAAGGTAAGCGATGAAAAGATGGGTTATCTTTTTTGTCCTGAGTTCGGCTAACAGCGGAAGTGTCAATATCCCGACAAACATAATAGAAACAGGGATTCCCCAGATTCTGATAAGCTCGATGTAGGTCAGTTCGGAAACATCAATAAAACGATGTAACCCGGAAGCATAAAAAGTGCCGCCGATACCTTGTCCAAACAAAAGGCTCAGCAGATGGTGGTCAAAATAATTGGCATAAGAAGTGAGATAACCAAACTTGATGACATTAGAGGCTTCCTGTTTGTTGAGCAACAAACCGGCAATCGATGGGATCATAAATAATACCACAAGCACGCCGAATGCCAAAGCCCAAATAAACCAGATTTTGGATTTCTTAAACAGATAAAAACCAAAATAGAAGACAACAATTAGAACCAACGACACCAAATTTGCCCGTGTACCGGAAAAATAGAGGGTGAGTGCCGTTAGCACCAGAAGCAGTATGTTTATGAAAAGAGCCTTTCTTTGCTTTTCAATCAAAATCCGGTAAAGATACCAGGACAGCGGGAAAACCAAAAGCGGAGAGGTTTTATAGAAAATCATCAACAGGGTTGTTTTTCCGTAGTCCCGCAAGGCATACACCACTACCTGTTTATCCATCACAAAATAACGGTACATATCTCCAAATAAGCTGGTATTGAAAATGAGCACCAGATATAGTCCCAATGTCATTAAGACGATGGTCAGCGAGGAATAATTAAACATCGCCGTTAAGTTCATCTTTTCACTCACCGTTACCAAAATAATGACAAAAAAGAAAAACGAATTAAAATAAACCATATTCCCTACCGGGA
>CAYYOW010000147.1:0-4337 GCA_964473395.1 uncultured Lentimicrobiaceae bacterium
ACACCGTGGGTAGAGGGATGCTGAGGCCCCATATTAACGATATAATCCTCGTCTTCCCTAAAGATTATATTTTTGATTACTTCTTCACTCATATCAGTTGAGGAGTTCAATTATATTTATTTCATCTTTAAAGTTCTTCCGTAAAGGGAAACCATATCCTTCTTCCAGAAATAACCTACGCAAATCCGGATGATTGTTAAACCCGATACCAAATAAGTCGAAGACCTCCCTTTCATGGTATTCGGCGGTAACCCAGACATCAGAAACAGCATCTATTTGTGGTTTCTCCCGATTTTCCACATCGGTTTTTACTACCACAATATCGTGAGTGGAAGTAGATTCCAAATGATAAACCACCATAAACTTTGTAAGATAATCAACAGCCGTAAGACTGATAAGGTAATCAAAAGGAGTATTCTCGTTTTCTCTCAGTTTCTGTGCCGTTTCGTGCCACTTATCCAGAGGTACCACAACTTCCGCATATTGTTTACCCTCTTCAATGGTTGCAAAAGGCAATAAATCGGTGAGAAAAGCCTTCAATTCTTCTTTATTTTTCATCGGCTCCGGATTTTTTATCCTCTTTTTTATTTTTATTTCCTGCCAACGATTTGGCTTTTATTTTTCGCTGAAGTTGCATGATGCCGTAAAGTAGGGCTTCCGGCCGGGGAGGACACCCAGGAACGTAAACATCCACGGGCAACACGTGATCAACACCACGCACCACCGAATAGTTATTATAATAAAAAGGGCCACCCGATACGGCACAGGCCCCCATAGCAATAACATATTTGGGATCGGCCATTTGGTCGTAAAGGCGTTTTAATATGGGAACCATTTTATGAACTATAGTTCCGGCAACGACAATTACGTCGGCTTGCCGTGGTGAGGCACGATAAACCTCTATGCCAAAGCGGGCAAAATCGTAGCGCGGCGCTCCGGCGGCCATCATTTCGATGCCACAACAACTTGTAGCAAAGGTCAATGGCCATATTGAGTTAGACCGTCCCCAGTTTAAGACATTATCGATGGTGGTCAAAAAGACACTATTTCCCAGTTCTTTCAAGGACTCCAGAGTTTCATTATCTTTGAAGTCTTCGTTTTTCATCGATTTGATTTTTACACCCATTTCAGAGCTCCTTTCTTCCATGCATACAAAAGTCCGAGGCCAAGAATGAAAAAGAAAATAATGATCTCAATAAATGCCCGCAGGCCTATGGATTTCATTACCACCCCCCAGGGAAAAAGAAAGACCGTTTCAACATCGAAAACGAGGAAAATAATGGCAAACAGATAGTAACCGACATGGAACTGAATCCAGGTAAGTCCTTCTGTAGGAATGCCACACTCGTACGGTTCAAATTTCTGGGGATTATAAGACTTCGGAGCAACTAATGAAGCGAATGCAATGCCCCCTCCAACAAGGATAACGGCAATGATAAAAAATAAAATTAATGATTCTCCATTCATGTAATTATCTATATAAATTATTAGATAAAATTTTTGCTGCGAAAGTAGAATATATTTCGTATTGAATTATTTCAATTTTATCATATTTTTAAGGGTGGTCACTATTTATTTTCAATCTAAATTAGAAGGTGTTTATATGTGAAACTATTCCATATTGTATTTTTTCATTCGACGATCCAGTGCCTGCCAGGTGATGTTGAGTAATGAAGCTGCTTTTGATTTATTATTATCTGACTGGGTAAGGGCTTTTCGTATCAGCTGTCTTTCATTTTCCTCCAAATCAAGACTAAAGTCAGAAGGAATATCAGAAGAGATGCCGGAAGCTTCGAACATGACAGCTCCGTCTTTCCCATCGCCATGGCTATGCGACAGCTGCAGATGATGGGGCAACAATTCATCACCTTCGCATAAAATAACCGCTCTCTCAATGATGTTCCTGAGTTCTCTGACGTTTCCGGGGAAACTGTAATCCATCATTTTTTCCACGGCCTCTTTATTCAACGGCAACAGCGACTTACCAAATTGCCGGGCATACATCTTCAGGTAATAATCGCACAAAGCTGGAATATCTTCTTTCCGGGTTCGCAACGACGGGATATTAATTACAAAAATATTAAGTCGGTGAAACAGGTCAAGACGGAACTTGTTTTCATTGGCAAGCTTTTCCAGATTAGTATTAGATGCGGCAATAACTCTTACATCAACATGCCTGCTCTGACGAGAACCTATTTTACTCACCTTTCTCTCTTCGAGAACCCGCAGAAGCTTGGCTTGTTGTATCAAGGGCATATCGCTGATTTCATCAAGAAACAATGTGCCGCCGTCAGCAATCTCAAACCAGCCTTCTTTGTCAGTTTCTGCACCGGTAAAGGCTCCTTTCTTATGTCCGAAAAACTCACTTTCAAAAAGGGTTTCAGGAATGGCCGAACAGTTTACTGAATAAAACATCTTATTGCTACGGTCGCTTAAATAATGGATTCCGTGGGCAACCAACTCTTTTCCTGTACCACTCTCACCCAAAACCAGCACCGATGTGTTGGGTGTTTGTGCCACCTTGGTCATCATTCTGATCATCTCCTTTGTACCATGGCTGTTACCGACAAGCCGGACGCCAATATTATCAAGGAGTTTCTTTGAAAGCACATCCATACTCGATTTTACGGCTTTTAACTCACTGTTTATCTGTATAAACCGCTGGGTACGGATAATAGCCTTGTAAACATCGGCAAGACGAAAAGGCTTGGCAAAATAATCAACGGCACCCTTGCGCATGGCCTCAATCACCGTATTCATGTCGCCATGTCCCGAAATCATAATAACCTCTGTTAAAGGCTTTATCCTTTTTATTTCGTGCAATAAATCAAGTCCGTTCATACCGGGCAGACGTATATCAAGAATGGCAATGTCAGGCGCATATGCTTTTACCAGTTCCAGAGCTTTAAGAGGATGACTTGCCGAAAATACTTTAAACTTTTTATTTTTCAGAAATTCCTCAATTTCATCCACAAAACGTTGTTCGTCATCAACAACCAGGATACTTAATCTTTTATTCATAATTTAATTTTTCAAAGGTAACTGAATTAAAAATTCCGTAAACACGCCTTCACTGCTCTGTACATCAATGTTTCCACCATATTCTTTCACTATACCGTAGGAAATGGAGAGGCCAAGCCCCGTACCCTTATCTTCATCTTTGGTAGTAAAAAACGGATCAAAAATTTTGTCCATATTTTTCATGGAGATACCTGTTCCGTTATCTTTCACGAAGACTTCACAAAATCCATTATTTCGTTTACACCGGATGGAAATCTTCTTTTCATAATTGGCATCTCTGTTCTTTCTTCCTTTTTCTTCAACAGCATATCGAGCATTAGAAAGCAGATTCAGAAAAACCTGTTCAAGACGATAGGGATTTCCAACCACAGTAGAATCTTCTCCGGAGAAATCAAGATGCAAATCAATCTGATGATCTTTCAGTTGCATTTTAACAAGGGAAAGTGCATTGTTGATTACCCCCACAACATCCACATTCTCTTTCAGCGACTCCTGCTGGTCGCGAGAGAAAATACGTACATGCTGAATAATCTGGTTGATGCGTTCGATATCCTTAAAAAGAATCTGAAACTTATCCTGGATATATTTCTCGTTGAGTGTACCCTCTGACATACGCATAAGGATATTATCCAAACCCATGGAGATACCACCCAGTGGCTGGTTTACTTCATGCGAAAGGCCTGCCGAAAGTTCTCCGATATATTCCAGTTTCGATTTCTGCACCAATAGTTGCTGTTGTTGCTTTACTTTTTGAACTTCCAGCGAAACCCGCTCTTCTAACTCTTTGTTGAGGTTATTCAATTCGTCTTCGGCCTTTTTCCGGGCACTGATATCCGACAAAAATACAAGGCATGCATCTTCTTCGTCCCACAAAATATCGTTGGTTTTAAGCTCTACCCATTTAACTTTTCCTGTTGCGGAGAACAAACGAACATCTATAAATTCCGCTCCGTCCCTATCTTGTAACGAGGAGAGGAACCTATTCAGCATATTTTTATCCTCCTCATGGACGAAATTAAGCAGACTACTGCCAATAAGTTTTCCGGGCGTACTTTCCAGGATTTCAAGGGTCTTCGGGTTTACCATAATAATTTTTCTATCAATAATCAGGATAATCCCATTGTTAGCATTTTCAAATATGAGCCGGTATTTCTCTTCACTTTCCCGCAGCCGCATTTCTGCCAGCCGGCGGTCAGCAATCTCTTTTTCCATCTCTTCGGTGCGTTTTCTGACCCGCTGTTCGAGGTGCGCATTCAGCTCACGCAATTCATTTTCTACCTGTTTGCGGTAAATTGCAGCGCCGAGGTTATGTGCCA
>CAYYOW010000148.1:0-1942 GCA_964473395.1 uncultured Lentimicrobiaceae bacterium
TTGCCCAAACCCGGCTTCATCCCATTGCCTCCCGGAAGGTAAAATCGCCTGCTTTTGCAGAAGCCGAACTGATTTTGGAATGTCGCAAAACGTATTGGGCCGACATGAATCCGGAACATTTCCTGGACCCTGCCATCCTGAAAAATTACGAAAAGCATGATGAACACCGCATCTATTTTGGTGAGGTGCTGAGAATTAAAGGGACCGAAAAATATAACATGGAAAAGCTCTGAAAAAACAAAAAAAGTTTCCAAAAAATAATGAACAGTTTTCCAATATAAATATTACTTTTGCCCCCAGTTTGTAATTATTCTTCGGGGCAGGGTGAAATTCCCGACCGGCGGTAAAAGTCCGCGACTCTCGCCTGAGGCGAGACTGATTTGGTGAAACTCCAAAACCGACAGTATAGTCTGGATGAAAGAAGAGTAAGAGATCAGTATTTAAATATACACCTATTGAGGGGTGTATTTTGAGTATTGCATCACGTTGGATATGCCCTGAAGTTTGTAAAAATTTGAGGGCTTTTTTTATGTCTGAAAACAAGGTTGACGACACTGGGTTTCATCGAAAAATAATGCTTCACACGCTTCGCCTGGCGAAGAAGGGGAGAGGTTTTACAGCGCCAAACCCCATGGTTGGGGCTACCATCGTAAAAGATGGAAAAATTATCGGGGAAGGATGGCATGAAGTATTCGGAGGCCCGCATGCCGAAATCAATGCCATTCGTAAAGCCGGCGAACCGGTTCGGAATGCAACCCTCTACGTTAGTCTCGAACCATGCTCCTATCATGGAAAAACACCGGCCTGTTCACTGGAACTTATCAAACAGGGTTTTAGAAAAGTGTTTGTTGCTACCCTCGACCCAAATCCTCTTGTTGCCGGAAGAGGTGTTGAGATGTTGCGTCATGCCGGAATTGAAGTCGAAACAGGCTTGCTGGAAGCGGAAGCCCGGCAATTAAACGAACGTTTCTTCAAATTTATTCAAACACAAATCCCTTTTATAGCCGTTAAAACCGCTGCCAGTCTGGATGGTAAAATTGCTACCTCCACAGGCGATTCAAAATGGATTACCAACGAACTTTCACGCAGGTTTGTCCATCAACTCCGGAACGATTACATGGCCGTTATGGTTGGCGTTAATACGGTTTTAAAGGATAACCCTCTGCTTACCTGTCGAATAGGGAAAAAAAAGGTGAAACAACCCATCCGGATAATTGTGGATAGCCAATTGAAAACCCCGGAAAGCGCGCCGGTATTGGATACCCAAGTGGCTCCGACATGGATTGCTACCACCGCCCGTTCCGACAAACAGAAAAGAGCTTTTTTAAAACAAAAGGGAATAGAGCTTATTCTTTGTCCCGAAAGAGACGGCCATGTTGATATGGCTTTTCTTATGGCAGAAATTGGAAAAAAGGGAATCGACAGTGTTCTGGTTGAAGGAGGAGGCTCCTTGAATTTTTCCCTGTTTCAGCAGGAGCTGGTAGATAAAGTTTATGCTTTCATAGCACCTAAGATTATAGGAGGCAAAGAGGCAATTACCCCCGTTGAAGGAGCCGGCTTTGCGCAAATAGCACAGGTGCCCGAATTGAAACAGATAAGCTATAAAAGTTTTGGTAACGATGTATTAATAGAAGCATATTTATAAGATGTTTACAGGATTAATAGAAGAAACAGGAAAAGTAAGTGCCATCCGAAAAGGAGAAGCCTCTTTTCAAATCACCATTGCCGCCAATAAAATTATGGAGGACCTGCGGTTGGGCGACAGTGTGTGTACAAGCGGCGCTTGTTTAACCGTGGTAAATCTTACAAAAGATAGTTTTACGGTGGATATTATGGCCGAAACAGTGAAGCATACAAATTTTAAGGATCTGAGAATCGGTAACCGGGTAAATCTGGAGCGTGCCATGCAGTTATCAGATCGCGTAGCCGGTCATTTGGTTGC
>CAYYOW010000148.1:2042-4314 GCA_964473395.1 uncultured Lentimicrobiaceae bacterium
AGCCGGGAAAATGATTCTTGTCGTGGATGATGAGAACCGGGAGAATGAAGGAGACCTGGTGATGGCCGCAGAAAAAGTAAGTCCCGAAGCCATCAACTTCATGACCAAATTCGGAAGAGGATTAATTTGTATGCCCATGACGGGCGAGCGACTTCGTCTTTTGCAAATAGGTAAAATGGTGAGCCATAATTCAGATCCTCATCAAACAGCTTTTACCGTTTCCGTTGATGCCGAAAAGACCAAAACCGGTATTTCTGCTTTCGAGCGGTCGTTTACCATTCAGCAGCTTTTAAATCCGGCTGCCACAGCGAATGACTTCTCAAGGCCGGGACATATATTTCCCCTGCAAGCTAAAAACGAAGGCGTTCTGTCGCGGCCCGGACACACGGAAGCAGCTGTTGATTTGGCAAAACTTGCCGGGTTAAAGCCTGCCGGGGTCATTTGTGAAGTTTTGAATGATGATGGAAGTATGGCCCGCCTCCCTGACCTTATAAAATACAAGGAGAAACATAAGCTGAAACTCATAAGTATTGCTTCGCTTATCGAATACCGTAGAAGAACGGAAAGGATAGCCCGTTACGTTACGGAAGCCGAACTGCCCACCAAACACGGTGTTTTTAAAGTAATGGGTTTCGAACATAAAACAACCGGAAAAGAACATGTTGCCCTGGTGATGGGTGATATAAATGACCCGGAGCCCTGCATGGTACGGGTTCATTCGGAATGTCTTACAGGCGACGTTTTTGGCTCTCTCCGGTGCGATTGCGGAGACCAGCTAAATGAAGCCATGCGAAGAATAGGAGAGGAAGGCCGGGGGGTATTGATATATCTGCGACAAGAAGGTCGCGGCATAGGTTTATTAAATAAACTGAAAGCCTATAAACTGCAGGAAAAAGGGCTTGACACGGTGGAAGCAAATGAAGCCCTCGGCTTTGCCCCCGACCTTAGAGAATATGAAATAGGAGCGGAGATATTAGCTCACCTGGGAATTAAAAAAATCAAACTCATGACAAATAACCCGGATAAAATCGAACAACTGGAGCGCTATGGAATTGAAATATCGGAACGCATACCAATAGAAATGAATCATAACGAAAGAAATTTATTCTACATGACCACCAAAGCGGAGAAAATGGGGCATGTTCTTACACATATTATGGAATACAAATAAAAACACAAGAATATTTAAACAATGTATCATGAAAAAAATAGAAGGAAAATTAATTGGCGGTGATTTTAAGTTCGGAATTGTTGTCGGCAGATTTAATGAGTTTATCGGAAGCAAGCTGCTGGATGGAGCATTGGATGCTTTAAGGCGGCACGAAGTGAAAGAAGAGAATATTGAAGTAACCTGGACACCGGGAGCTTTTGAAATACCCCTCGTGGCTAAGCTCATGGCAAAAAGCAGGAAATATGATGCGGTAATCTGTTTAGGTGCTGTAATCCGTGGTGCAACGCCCCATTTCGATTATGTTTCGGCAGAAGTGTCCAAAGGCATTGCTTCTGTTTCGTTGGAAACGGAAATGCCGGTTATTTTCGGTATCCTGACCACCGACAGTATTGAGCAGGCCATTGAACGTGCCGGAACGAAAGCGGGAAATAAAGGCTTCGACGCGGCAGTTACGGCTATCGAAATGGCTGATTTAGTTCCGAAAATTACCGGATAAGTCTTTTTTACTGTTCCGCTGTTACTCCTACGCTTCAAGCGTCTTCGCTTAGAGTGTGCCTATTTACGTCACTCCTCCGCTTAAAGGGTAAGCCCTGTACTTGTCACTTTTGCCGGTAAAAGGAAAAACCTTAACTTTGTAGGCCATGGAAACCCCGTTGTTATATGAAATAGGTATCACCCTCATTCCGGGAATAGGCGATGTGAACGGCAAAAAGCTTATCCAGTGGTGCGGTAGTGCCGAAGAGGTTTTTAAATCCTCATCCAGGACCTTACGCGCCATCCCCGGCATCGGACAGGCAGTGGCAAACAATATCCTCAACCAACGGGTGTTGCAACGGGCAGAAGAAGAACTCCGGTTTATTGAAAAGCACCATGTCAAAGCCCTGTTTTTCCAGAATGAAAGTTATCCTCAGCGGTTACTCAACTGCTACGACCACCCGCTGGTACTTTATTACCGGGGCAATGTCGACTTAAACCACCGGCGCATGGTTGCTTTTGTGGGAACACGTCGTGCCACAGACTACGGCCGGGCACGCTGCCGCGAAATCATAGAGCGGTTGCACGAAAAAGATGTACTCGTGGTGAGCGGGCTGGCGTATGGCA
>CAYYOW010000149.1:0-4256 GCA_964473395.1 uncultured Lentimicrobiaceae bacterium
ACAAACCCGATGTGGTTATTACGGATATGAGAATGCCGGGCATGGACGGCCTTGAATTGTTGGAAAGAATAATACAACTCAGCCCACATACTGCTGTCGTCCTGATGACAGCTTATGCGAGTGTTTCTACGGCGGTGAAAGCATTGAAATCCGGAGCATACGATTATCTTACAAAACCTTTTCAGATTGAAGAATTACTGGCTATTCTGGAGAGGGTTTGTGAACTGAAAAAAGTGAAATCAGAGAATAAGCGCTTGCGATCGCAATTTGAGCAAAAATTTGACTTTTCTTCCTTTGTTGGCAATCCTGAGGAGAATGCAAGTTTGTTTGAGTTGATTAGGATAGCAGCTGGTTCGGATAGTAATGTTCTTATTACGGGGGAAACAGGGACAGGAAAGGAGTTGCTAACCAAGATTATTCATTATAACTCATCACGCAAGAGTCAGGCTTTTGTTCCTGTTAGCTGTGCGGTTTTGTCACGTGAAATTTTTGAAAGTGAGTTATTTGGCCATGTTAAAGGTGCATTTACCGGCGCTGAAAAAGAGAGAGAAGGGAGATTTCAGCTCGCCAACCACGGCACCCTGTATCTTGATGATATCGACGATATCCCAATGGAGCTTCAGGTGAAACTTTTGAGGGCTATTGAAGAACGTAAGGTGGAAAAAGTGGGAGGCAGCAAGCCCGAACCGGTGGACATCCGCATCATTGCATCAACCAAAACGGATATTGGCAAACTTGTGCAGGAAGGGAAATTCAGGCCTGACCTCTATTTTCGCCTGAATGTCTTCCCTATCCATTTGCCCCCGTTGCGCGAAAGAAAAAGAGACATTAAAATACTTATTCATTATTTCATTAACTATTTCGCTCATGGCCGGAAGGTGGAGTTTGATGCTGATGCCTTTAGTTTCCTTCTGAGCTATAACTGGCCCGGCAACATCCGGGAACTAAAAAATATTATTGAGCGTTTTGTTTTGCTGGCACAAAACGGCAGAATAGATATTACAAAAATTCCACAGGAAATCTGTAACCCGATTTCCATGCCTTTTACCCAGCTCATTGGACACAAACCATTGGTTGACATCTTATCTGAAGTTGAGGTATCCACTATAAAAATTGCTTTGGAGCGTTCGAAATACAACAAAACAAGAGCTGCTGAGATACTTGGAATTCCTGCCACCACACTACATACTAAGATGAGTAAATACGGAATAAAGTAGTTAATCCAAACCAATCTTTCATTAAGTCCTGATGCCTTATGTAGGTTCCCCCATAAGCGCAAAAGTTTCCGTCAGGTATTCGGCATGGCCGTCAATACGCAACGGAATATCGTCATTTTCACGGAAATTCGTTGATCCAACCTGAAATAAACACACTCAAATAATTTTTTTAAGCAGAAAGTGCTTATAAGAATTTACTCAGAGAAGCATGGCTTACTGGTAGTTATAGAGCTATGATATCACAACATTCAAAAGAGTAAACGATTTACACAATATCAGGAATGAGAATTGCTCTAAGGATCAAAGTCAATTAATTTATAACTCAATAATTTAAAAAAAGATTTATCATTATGAAAAAGATTTTATTTTTTTCAGTTGCGTTTTTTTTACTTTTAAACGCTAATGCCCAAGACGTTTTCCATCCGAGTGGAAAGGTGCAGGCGAAAGTTTACTTTAACTATCACTACAGTTTAAATAATAGCACCACTCAGTCCGGTGCTTTTAGTATTAAACGTGCCTATTTTGGTTATAAGCACTTCTTCAGCAAGAAGTTATCAACAACCGTTACCCTTGATATAGGGCAAAATAGTGGTGGTAGTGCTTTTACTTACTACTTAAAAAAAGCATCCCTCGACTGGAAATTAACCCCTACCCTAAAGCTGTCAATGGGGCTTATTGGAATGCAGGAGTTTAACCATCAGGAAAGTTTCTGGAGTTATCGTTATCTTTACAAGTCATTCATGGATGAGCATGGTTATGGTTCCAGCGCCGACCTCGGTGTAAATGCACATCTTACTTTTCTGAAAAACAAATTAAATTTCAACATCTTTATTGCAAACGGTGAAGGTTACAAACACTTGCAGGATAATTACGGAAAATACAAAGTCGGGGGCAACGTAATTGTTAAACTTGTGAAGAATCTTGAATTCAAGTTTTATTACGACACCAAAGGTTTTGCTTATAAACGTAGTGATGGAGTTATTGTTGATACTTCTTCCGTATCGGTCTATGCCTTTTTTCTTGGTTACAGAATCAAATCCAAATTCCGCATTGCCGCTGAATATAATGTCCTGCTGAATGGTGAAAAATATACTCACGCAGCTTCCGGACACAGCCTCAAAGGCTTATCATTTTACAGTACTTACACGTTCAGTAAAAGGTTTGAATTGTTTGGAAGATACGACAATCTGGCATCCAACAAAATTGCTAATGCCATTAACCCGTGGAACTATAACAAAGATGGAAGTGCAATCATATTTGGCGGCCAGTATTCTCCGGTCAAAGGAGTTAAGATGGCCCTAAATTATCAGGGATGGATTTTTTCTGACCCAAATACAACCTCCAAGTCCTTTATATATATGAACTTTCAATATAAATTCTAATGTAAATCTTTTTTGGAATATGGAAAACAAAAAGAAGAATAAAGATGAAAACCGGCGAAAATTCCTGAAATCAACCGGCACCCTGGCTTTGGGCGGACTTGCTCTTTCTGCTTTCATCAGCGAAAGCTTAATTGCAAAGCCAAAATCAGCTCCGGGTAAGGTTTTGGAATTTACCTCGGTTGAAGATTTGTTAAGTGGCCCTTACGAAAGTGCAAAGCTAAGGATGCAGGATGAGGTTCGGCGTTCACTAAAAAAGCCTATTGAAAAAAGAAAATGGGGCATGGCTATTGACATACGCAAATGTATCGGGTGTAATGCGTGTACGGTAGCTTGTATTTCTGAGAATGTGTTACCACCCGGCGTAGTTTACCGGCCTGTGATTAAAAGAGAAGTCGGATCCTATCCCAATGTTTCTTTAATCAACCTGCCACGACCTTGTATGCAATGTGAGGAACCTCCCTGTGTACCTGTTTGTCCTGTCGGGGCAACTTTTATACGTAAGGATGGAATTATAGAAATAAACTACGATCATTGCATCGGCTGCCGGTACTGTCTTACAGCTTGCCCTTATGGAGCCAGGGTGTTTGATTTTGGTGAATATTATACCGATAATACGCCGCAGATAATGGGTTATGAGTCACGTCCCTCTTTTGAATACGGAAAAAAATGGCCCCGGAAAAAAGGAGATTCTCCCATTGGAAACGCAAGGAAATGTACGTTCTGCGAACATCGCCTGGCAGATGGCCTCCTTCCTCAATGTGTAACAACATGTATTGGAGGAGCTAACTATTTTGGAGACCTTAATGAGCCGGATCATCTAATTAATAAAGTGATCAACAGGGATAATGTTACAATATTGAAAGAAGAAGAAGGCACCAGTCCAAAGGTATTTTACTTACGTTAAAAAAACAAAGGAGGAAAAAACAATGAAAAAAGTATTTTATGTATTATGGGCAATTGCCTTTTTGTTCGGGGCGTTCGCTGTATATCAAAAGCTGGCTTATGGCGACTTATTCGTCAATTTTGGAAGTCGGGTCGTGTGGGGGCTGTGGGTAGCCATGTATATCTATTTTATAGGTCTGTCAGCGGGGGCATTTTTACTCTCATCTCTCGTTTATGTCTTTAAAATGAAAATATTTGAGAAGTTGGGAAAACTAGCTCTCATTACTGCCTTAATTACTTTGATATGTGCGTTGTTATCTATCTGGTTCGACCTCGGACACCCATGGCGTTTTTTCGAAGTGTTTACAACACCCAACCTGCCTTCTTCCATGATGGCATGGATGATATGGCTCTACACAGCTTACTTTCTTGTACTCATCGGTGAAACCATTCTTGCATTTAGAATTGAAAGTGGAAAATTAACCGGTGCCAAACTTGTGAAAAAACAACGGACATTACAAATCTTGGCTTCTATCGGTATTCCGCTCGCTATCGCTTTTCATGGAGGTGTTGGCGCCCTTTTTGGCGTGGTAGCCTCTAATCCGATATGGCATAGCGCTTTAACTCCAATCTATTTTTTGGTGGGTGCTATTCTATCCGGTTGTGCTTTATTAACTATGATCTTTGTCTTTCTGTGGAAAGACAAAACATCCGAAGACTACCGGCAGATATCTTTTCTTCTCGGAAGGATAGTGCTGATAACGGTACTGTTTGA
>CAYYOW010000150.1:0-4231 GCA_964473395.1 uncultured Lentimicrobiaceae bacterium
TCTTCCGTTTTGGGTCTGCAAAAGTAAAAAAATCTTTAATAAAAAATTCTCTGTTTGGAAATTGTTCCGGATTATTTTCTGCGTTAGGCTTCTCACTATCATTTCTTATCTTTGGCCGTTAAAAAAACAATCCACAATGAAAAAAATATTTCAATTTTCACTGGCACTGCTGTTGCTGGGTGGTCAGCTTGTCTTTGCACAGGCTGAAAAAAAGGATGTAACGCTCCGCGACATCTGGACTACACATAGTCTTCTCCCCAAAACCGTTCACGGCATCGTTTCCCTAAACAACGGGAAACAATATACGGAAATTAGAAACGGCTCTATTGTGGTTTATGATTACAGAACCGGCGATTCCATTACCACTCTCGTCAATGGAAAGGAGCTTATCCCCGAAGGGAAAAAGATCCCTATTCAAATTGGTAATTTCTCTGTAAATAAAGGAGAGACAGAATTTATTTTTCCCACCCAAACAGAACATATTTACCGCCATTCCCGAATTTCCTATGACTACATATGGAATACAAAAACTAAAAAACTTACACCTCTTTCCGATAAGGGTAAACAACGGCTGGCTGATTTCTCTCCCGATGGTACCAAAGTAGCTTTCGTGAGAGACAACAATATCTTTATTAAAGACCTCAAAACCGGCAAAGAGAAACAAATCACTTTTGATGGAAAGAAAAATAACATCATCAACGGAACGTGCGACTGGGTTTATGAAGAGGAGTTCAGTTTTACCAAGGCTTTTTTCTGGTCGCCCGATGGAAAAAAAATCGCGTTCTATCATTTTAACGAAAGCAAGGTGAAGCAATATACATTACCATTTTATCACGAAAAGAATCCCTATCCCGAAGAATACACTTACAAATATCCCGTTGCCGGAGAAAATAACTCTATAGTCCAAATCTTTACCTACGACCTGACTTCCGGGAAAATGGTAAAAATGGATGTAGGCAAAAATACTGATCAGTACATCCCACGGATAAAATGGACCACCCAACCTGATAAACTTGCCATTGAACGTCTCAACCGGCTGCAAAATCATTTGGACATTCTGGTGGCCGATGCCTCCAGCGGAACAACAAAAACCATTTATACCGAAGACAACAAGTATTACATCGACATAACCGATGACCTGACTTTTCTGCCTGATGGAAAGCATTTTCTGATCACTTCCGAAAAAGGAGGCTACAATGCTATTTATCTGTGCCGCATGGATGGGAAAAAGGAAAAACAGCTCACCAAAGGTTATTGGGATGTAACTAAAGTTTACGGATACAATCCCAACAGGAAATTGATTTATTTTCAGGCAGCCAGAACTTCACCTCTCAACAGAGACATTCTCGCTGTGAATCTGAAAGGTAAAATCAGGCTGATTTCCACACAAACAGGAACCAATGACGGAAACTTCAGCAAGAGTTTTGATTATTACATCAACACATGGAGCAATGCCAACACACCACCTTATATTACAGTCAATAATTACCATGGAAAAGCAATTCGTGTGCTGCAGGATAACAAAACCTTTGTTAAGAAAATGCAGCTATATAACCTTAGTAAAAAAGAATTCTTTAAACTACGTTCACCGGAGTTTAAACTACCCAATGGAAAACAGATTGATTTGAATGCCTGGATTATCAAACCGCCGCATTTTGATCCCAACAAAAAATACCCGGTACTTATGTATGTTTATGGTGGTCCCGGTATTCAAACGGTAAATAATTCGTGGGGCGGCAGTAACTATTTCTGGTTTCAGATGCTGGCCGAAAAAGGAATCGTTGTGATCTCAGTGGACAACCGCGGAACCGGTGCTCGGGGAGAGCTGTTTAAGAAAATGACCTATTTACAATTGGGAAAATATGAAATTGCTGACCAGATTGAAGCAGCCAGGATCATTGGGAAATCTCCTTATGTGGACAGTACCCGTATCGGGGTCTTCGGCTGGAGTTACGGAGGTTTTATGGCCAGCCTCGCCATAACCAAAGGAGCTGATGTTTTCAATACAGCAGTAGCCGTTGCTCCGGTAACAAATTGGCGTTTCTACGATAACATTTACACCGAACGGTACATGCGTACACCTAAAGTTAACAAAGAGGGTTATGACGACAACTCACCGCTCAAATATGTGGATAACATCAAAGGGCATTACCTGCTTATCTTCGGTAGTGGCGACGACAACGTACACCCCATCAACTCCATGAGTATGATTACGGCGTTAGTCAGCGCCAACAAACAGTTTGATTTGATGGTGTATCCCAACAAAAACCATGGTATTTACGGTGGAAACACACGTTATCATCTCTTTACAAAGATGACTAACTTTATTCTGGAATATCTGAGATAGAAGTTGTTGGCTTATCATTTCAGCCTGATGAAGACATGAAAGGTTAATACTGGTTTTGCAAAGAACAACCTGATAAACGTGATGCCTTTGCCAGTATTTTTATATTTTACTCAGTTTTTAACCCTATAAGTCAAAAATTTTATACTTTTGCCGCTCAAAGTAATCATTTGATTTATTATTAACTAAAAAGAAAGTAGGTACTTAAAATGATTATTATTCCCGTAAAAGAAGGCGAAAACATCGACAGGGCACTGAAACGTTTTAAACGTAAGTTTGAAAAGACAGGTGCCATGCGTGCGCTGCGTGCTGGCCAACGCTACACAAAACCTTCCGTTAGAAGAAGGGAAGAGAAGCTGAAAGCCATTTACATTCAGCAGCTCCGCCAGGCCGAACAAGGCTAATTAAGCTTTTTTAAGGATTTTTGTAAGAAAAAACTTTGATTCAGTTAAAAGATTTCTTATCTTTGAATCAAAGTTTTTTCTTTTATATATGAGTGTGAATCAATTTATAAGATACCTGCAAATCGAAAAACGGAGTTCCGTTCACACTGTCCTTGCTTACCAAAAGGATCTCCAAAGTTTTAGTGCATTCCTGAAAGAACAGTTTGACCTTGACAATACGGAAGATGCCACAATGGAAATGGTTCGCTCCTGGATTGTTGACTTGATGGATAAAAAACTTTCTCCAGGCAGTGTTAACAGAAAAATCAGTTCCCTCAAAGCTTATTACAACTATCTTCTTAAACATGGTGTCATCGGGAAAACGCCCATGCAGAACATTCATAGTTTGAAACGGGGAAGCTCGCTGCCGGTTTATGTGGATCAGGATAAAATGCATACCTTATTAAGTGAGATGCTTCCCGGAGATAATTTTGTAGCGCTTCGCAATCGTTTTGTTATTCTGATTTTGTATGCTACTGGCATTCGACTTAGTGAGCTAATCACGTTGAAAACTTCTTCGATTGATTTTGCTGACAAAAGGTTAAAAGTACTCGGCAAAAGAAATAAAGAACGTATTATTCCGTTTTCTGAAAGTATGAAAGTTGAGATACAGTCGTATTTAAAGGTAAAAGAAAAAATATTTCCAATGGCTGATGAATGGCTGATTGTTACCAATAAAGGCGAGAAGGCTTATCCCCGGCTTATTTATCGTATTGTGCATACAGCGTTGGCCGGCTATACTGCCACGCGCAGAAGTCCGCACGTACTCCGACATACCTTTGCAACACACCTTATGAATAATGGCGCTTCGTTGAATGCCATTAAAGATCTGCTGGGACATGTTGATCTTTCGGCTACCCAGATTTACACCCATACCAGCATAGAACAGTTAAAATCAATATATTCTCAAGCTCATCCCCGGGCTTATTTAAAAAAGGAGGTTAATTATGAAAGTTAATGTTAAATCGGTGCGCTTCAGAGCGGATCAAAAGCTTGAAGACTTTATCGAAAAAAAGCTACAAAAGTTTTTTGGATTTCATGAGCAGATTCTGGACGCAGATGTCGTATTGAAGCTGGACAACAATGAAACCCGTGAAAACAAAATTGCAGAGATTCGTCTTGCACTCAAAGGTGAAGAATTGTTTGCCAAAAAGCAAAGTAAAGCTTTTGAGGAGTCTGTTGACCAGGCAATTGATGCTTTAAAAAAACAAATAGACAAGTACAAAGAAAAGTTTAAGAAATAATTTTTAAAGTTTTTAAAAAAATAGTTTGGTAATTCCAACTAAACATTATATTTTTGCAGACCTTTTTGAGAAGAGGTCTGCTTTTTTTGTAGAAGGTTCTGAAAGTACTGTTAATAAAGCAAACAAACTGGGGAAGAGCATTAAATTTAAGTGCCAGCATAGCTCAGTTGGCCAGAGCAGCTGATTTGTAATCAGCCGGT
>CAYYOW010000151.1:0-4110 GCA_964473395.1 uncultured Lentimicrobiaceae bacterium
TGTTTATCACACAAAACCTGCCCGGCTGAGAAAGTCGTTCAGGCAAAGATACAAATCAAAACCGGCAAATGAGGTTCACGAATACCACAAAAATAAACAATCCATGAGTAAATCAACGCACAGAGATTGCTCCTCTGTCAATGTTGCCAAAGCAAACCGGAAGAGGCTGTTCATAATTTTTAAAAAGAAATTCCCGTATTGCTATGAAAAATTCCTTTTATTTGTTCTCCGGTAAACAAGTCAATCAAATCATGAAACAACGTTATTCAGTTATTAAAGGTACGGGAAAATATATTCCCACACAAATTGTCCGCAACGAAGATTTCTTAAATCACAAATTTTACGATGAGAAAGGCGAGAAATTTGAAACTGATACGAAAGAAATCATCGAGAAATTTGTGAAAATCACTGGTATCGAAGAACGTCGTTATGTTACCGACGATTTAGTAGCTTCCGATATCGGCTATTTCGCTGCAAAAGATGCTATTGAGTCTTCCGGCATTAATCCTGAAACGCTTGATTATATCATTTTTGCCCATAATTTCGGGGATGTACCGGCTCATAACAGGCACACCGATTTGGTGCCGGCACTGGCTTCGCGGGTTAAGCACAAACTGGGTATCGTCAATCCAAAAACAGTGGCTTACGATCTACCATTTGGTTGTCCCGGCTGGGTTCAGGGAATGATTCATGCTGACTACTTCATAAAATCCGGCGATGCTTCTCTGGCGCTCATCATTGGGGCAGACACACTATCAAGAATTTGTGACCCGCACGACCGCGACAGTATGATATATGCTGATGGCGCCGGCGCAACCATTCTTGAGGCCAAAGAGAGTGAGACACCGGTTGGAATTCTGTCTCATGCTACCCGCTCCGATACCGTTGAACACGCCTTTGAGCTGTGGATGGACAAATCTTACGACCCTAAATATACCGGAAATGAAGTTTATCTGAAAATGTTCGGACGTAAGCTATACAACTATGCACTAACCAACGTGCCGTCCACTGTGAAAGAAAGTCTCGATAAAGCAGGAATGGATATAAACGACATTCAGAAGATTCTTATCCATCAAGCCAATGAAAAAATGGATGAGGCCATTATTTCGCGACTTTTCAGGCTTTACGGAATGAAAAGCTACCCCAAAGAGTTGGTTCCCATGTCCATTTCATGGCTGGGAAACAGTTCGGTGGCCACGGTCCCCACACTACTCGACATTATTCTGAGAGGCGAAATGAAAGACCAGCATCTTTCGGCTGGTAATCAGATTGTTTTTGCGTCCGTAGGTGCCGGGCTGAACATCAACTCCATAGTATATAAGTTTCCGGAGTAACGATGTTGACCAATAGTAAGTAGGTCATTCCATCTTTCCTTGTTCACCAGCATAAAGCTTTTCGTAAACGAAAAGAAAATTTGTAAACAAGAAAAAGCGTAGCTTACTCCTCAAATCCCGGAGCCTGAATCTCACCTACCGGATTCCAGTCAATTTCACCCATGCCGTTGTCACGCAATATTTCGTTGGTTTTAGAAAAATGGCGACAGCCGAAAAACCCCTTATGAGCTGAGAAAGGCGATGGATGAGCCGCTTTCAGAATGTAATGTCTGGAAGTATCAATCAGTTCTGCTTTTTCCTGAGCAAATCTGCCCCAGAGCAAAAACACAATCCCCGCCCGTAAATCTGAAATAGTACGAATCACCTGATTTGTAAATACTTCCCAACCTTGCCCCTGATGTGAAGCCGGCTGTTTGGCACGAACGGTGAGCGTGGCATTGAGTAACATCACCCCCTGGCGCGCCCACTTTTCCAGATTACCAGAAGTAGGAATGGGAATACCCAGATCTTCATGCAACTCTTTATAAATATTTTGCAACGAGGGAGGAATGCGAACACCATCTGGCACGGAAAATGCAAGCCCCTGAGCCTGTCCGTGACCGTGATATGGATCCTGCCCAATAATCACCACCCGCACAGCCGTGAGTGGTGTCAGGTTAAAAGCCGAGAAAATTAGTTTTCCGGGGGGATAAACAGTTTGGGTTTTGACTTCCTCGCGCAGAAACTCTTTCAAACGGGCGAAATAGTCCGCATCAAATTCATCTTTCAGCGCCAGTTGCCAGCTTTCCTCGATTTCAGGTGCAGATTGTGTCATAGTTTTTCTATTATTAACAATAAATTCAGCGAAACTTTGTTATTCTAATAAAATCTGCCTTTCTTTGTACAGACTTCTTTAATCGATTGCAAGTTATGAAAAAAATAGTGATTATCCTCTCCGCCCTCATTTTCCTTGCCGTAGTGGCGACTTCCTGTTCTACCACAGGCAATTGTGCCGCTTACAACAATAACGTTAAGAAATACCAGAAAGAAGTGAAATATTAGCCATACGCTACGGTTGGACAATGGAAGAGACAATGATGATTGCCGAATGAATAAATACAAGAATAATAAAAGCTACAAGCTGCCGTACCCTGAAATTTGTTTACAGAATTTGTGATAAAAATACAGTAACAGCTATATCCCGTCATCTTATAAGTTCGGAATTGTTTATATTTGGCCTTTCAAAAAACGGGTGATCAGGAAAATGAAGCGACTTTTTAAATATTTCTTTTTGCTTTTGTTAGTAGCACAATTTTCCCCTGCATACAGCCAGTTTGATACCGAAGTTCCTGATAGCATCACCAATAAAATTCTGTATAACAGGATACATACCTTTAGTGTGGTAGCAACTAATCTCGGTTATGGTATTCGTTATAAAACAGGCAAACGGCTCTCCATTTTCAAAACACGACTGTTGGAATTCGAAGGTACTTACATGTATTCATACAAACAGGTAAAGCTCCTCAACCCTTACTATCTGTACGCCAAAAAGTATGTTTACGGAAAATTAAACGATGTGTTCTTTCTACGTGCAGGCATTTCATGGAAAAAGCAGCTAAACCAAAAGCCTTATTCAGGCGGCGTTGAAGTAAGGCTCACCTATGGTGGTGGAGTCACCCTTTCATTGGCAAAGCCCTATTACCTCTATGTTATTTATTATTACGAAGTTAGTCCCGGAAAATACAGCTACGTAACCAAGACCGAAAAATTTACTCCAAACAACAACTCGTGGGATGATATATACGGACGGGCGCCATTTACCAAAGGCTTTAGCGAGATAACCTTTCATCCAGGATTTTATGGTAAAGTTGGATTGAATTTTGAATTTGGAAAAAGTCAGACGAAAGTAAAAGCGTTGGAAATTGGCGCCACACTTGATGTGATTCCGGGTGGAGTAGTCATAATGTCCGGACAAAAAAACACGATATTTTATCCCACGCTATATCTCGCTTTCTCCATAGGAAAAAGGTTTAACAAGTACTAGCGGAATGAAAGGTAATAACTTTCTGCCTGCTATTTATCTATTTTTTAGAAACACCACCAACTTTTGCATCGCCTTCCCTCTATGGCTAATACGGTTTTTCAATTCCGGAGACATTTTAGCAAAAGTTTCGGGATAGCCATCCGGCAGAAATACAGGATCGTATCCAAACCCGGAGTTTCCGAAACGCTGCTCAAGAATCTGCCCTTCTACTCTACCCTCAAACTGAAACTCATTTCCATCCACGATTAAAGAAACTACCGTTTTAAAACGGGCTACACGATTTTTTTCACCATCTAATTCATGTAAAAGTTTGGTAACATTTTCCTCATAAGAAGCATGCTCACCAGCATAGCGTGCCGAGTAAACACCTGGTGCTCCCTCAAGAGCATCCACTTCGAGGCCCGTATCATCAGCAAAACAATCCAACCCGTAACGCTCATAGATAAAATGAGATTTTTGGGACGCATTTTCTGCCAGTGTTACCCCCGTTTCAGGGATATCTTCCTTAAAGCCAATATCTTTCAATGAGACAATTTCAAATATATTTCCAAGTAAAGCCCTCACTTCTGACAGTTTATGGGAATTATTGGTGGCAAAAACTATTTTTTCCATAATGGTTCCTATTCAAAGAAGTTCCTACAAAAAGCACCCTTCCGGGGAACTACAAAAGTAATTTTCTTTTGGGAACGGGGAAATTAGCATTTTCTACATTAAATAACGTCAAAAAAAAAAGCCTTCATGTATCCATGAAGG
>CAYYOW010000152.1:0-1904 GCA_964473395.1 uncultured Lentimicrobiaceae bacterium
TCTTCCATAACCTGTGGTACCAGCGTTTTGTGTCCGGCGGCGAGGCTGGAAACGCCAAGGATATGTACATCATTTTCCACTGCCTGGCGGGCAGCCTCGGCGGGTGTCTGAAACAGCGGACCAATATCCACATCAAAACCGATGTCGGCATAGCCGGTAGCCACCACCTTTGCCCCGCGGTCGTGGCCGTCCTGGCCCATTTTGGCAATCATGATGCGCGGACGCCGGCCTTCTAACGCTGCAAACTCATCTGCCAGCCGGCGGGCTTTTTCAAATAATTTGTTATCACCGGCTTCCGAAGAATAAACGCCTGAAATAGATTTTATCACTGCTTTGTACCTCCCAAAAACTTTTTCGCAAGCATACGAAATTTCTCCGAGACTGGCACGTTTTTTTGCAGCATCCACGGCCAGCGCCAGCAGATTTCCCTCGCCCGTTTCACAGGCTTTCGTAATAGCATCAAGGCTTTCCTGTACTTCGGCTTCATTTCTTCCGGCACGTAATTTTTTCAACCGCGCCAGCTGCGCTTCGCGTACGGCGGCATTGTCCACTTCCAGTGTTTCCAGCGGGTCTTCTTTTGCCAGCCGGTATTTATTGATTCCAACAATTACATCTTTTCGTGAATCAATACGCGCCTGCTTTCTTGCAGCAGCCTCTTCAATACGCATTTTGGGCAATCCGGTTTCGATGGCTTTGGCCATACCGCCCATCTCCTCCACTTCCCGGATATGCTGCCAGGCTTTGTGTGCAATTTCATGCGTAAGGCTTTCCACATAATACGAGCCGGCCCACGGGTCAACTGTACGGCAGATCTCCGTTTCCTGTTGCAGATAAATCTGCGTGTTGCGGGCAATACGTGCGGAGAAATCGGTAGGCAGGGCAATGGCTTCATCCAGCGCATTGGTATGCAGCGACTGGGTATGTCCCAAAACAGCGCCCATAGCTTCAATGCAGGTACGCGCCACGTTGTTGAACGGATCCTGTTCGGTAAGACTCCAGCCGGAAGTCTGCGTGTGGGTACGCAAAGCCATGGACTTCGGATTTTCAGGATTGAACTGTTTCACCAATTTTGCCCACAGCATACGGGCTGCCCGCAATTTGGCAATTTCCATAAAATGGTTCATCCCCAGTCCCCAGAAAAAAGAGAGCCGTGGGGCAAAGGCATCAATTTTCAACCCCGCTTTCAGTCCGGTACGAATGTAGTCGATACCATCGGCAAGGGTGTAAGCCAGCTCTATGTCGGCGGTAGCGCCGGCTTCCTGCATATGATAACCCGAGATGGAGATGCTGTTGAACTTCGGCATGTGCTTTGCCGTGTATTCAAAAATATCCGAAATGATACGCATGGAAGGCTCCGGAGGATAAATGTAGGTATTGCGAACCATAAATTCTTTGAGAATGTCGTTTTGGATGGTTCCGGCCAGCTCTTCGGGTTTGGCGCCCTGCTCCAGTGCAGTAACAATGTAAAAAGCCATCACTGGCAAAACAGCACCGTTCATGGTCATGGAGACCGATATCTTGTCCAGAGGGATTTCATCAAATAGGATTTTCATGTCGAGCACCGAGTCGATGGCTACACCGGCCTTGCCCACATCGCCAACAACACGCTCATGATCAGAATCGTAGCCGCGATGGGTAGCGAGGTCGAAGGCTACCGACAATCCTTTTTGTCCGGCTGCCAGATTGCGGCGGTAAAAAGCGTTGGACTCTTCGGCGGTGGAAAAACCGGCGTACTGGCGGATGGTCCAGGGACGGGTGACGTACATGGTGGAATAAGGACCACGCAGAAACGGCGGCATACCGGCGGCAAAATCCAGATGTTCCATGCCTTCGAGGTCTTTTTGGGTGTAAAGTCCTTTCACTTTGATTTTTTCGGCAGGTATCCAATCAGGAATAGTTTGGAC
>CAYYOW010000152.1:2004-4098 GCA_964473395.1 uncultured Lentimicrobiaceae bacterium
TAAAACCCGAGGCTATTAACATTTCACCCGCCTTAGGCTGGTTTTATTTGAAGTATTTCGTTAAACTTCTCCAATTCTTCCAGCACATTGCTTCTGACATGGATAAAATGTTCCATCCCTACTTTTTTTAATTCCTGTACCAGCGGTTCGGGATAGCCTGCCAGAACCACAATAGCTTCATTTTTTAGTTTTTCAAAAACCGTCAAGGCAACTTCTTCGTAAGTTTTGTCATCGCTGCAAAGCACCACAATTTCGGGTTTTTCTTTTTTGGCTACGGCAATACCTTCTTCTACAGTGGTAAATCCGGGATTATCAATAATTTCATATCCGGCGCAGCCAAAGAAATTCTCCGCAAACTGTGCCCGGGCCCGGCGCATAGCCATATCGCCAATGGTAAGTAACCACACTTTTGGCCGGCGGTGCTTTTGTGCATAACGGTCAGTATCATAACGCAGCTTTTCAAAAGATGCCGCCGCTCTGTAAATACGTAACGGTCTCACCAACCCGGTTTGCAATACTTCTTCCGGTTCAAAAACTTCAGGGTATAATTCTTTATCAAGATGTTCGGTTATGTTTGGAAACTGGTTGACTCCCAAAATAGAGACTTTTCGCCGGGCAATACCGGTATCTTTTTTCCGGACTTCTTTTTCAATCATATCCTGAACAAAACCTTTTTTAAAGGCTTCGGGGTAACCGCCGACGTCATCGGTTTTCAAAAACAGCTCCCAGCTTTTTTCTATAAGGCTGGCAGTTAAATTCTCGATGTAATAAGAACCGGCCGCCGGATCAGTAACTTTATCAAAATAAGACTCTTGCTTTAAAATTAGCTGCTGGTTACGGGCAATTCTGTTAGCCATTTCTGTTGGTGTTTCGTAGGCCAAATCAAACGGTAACACGGTAATCACATCAGCTCCACCGAGAATGGCCGACATGGTTTCGGTGGTGGTGCGCAACATGTTCACATAAGGATCATAAACTGTTTTGTTGCGGAAAGCGCTTACTGCCTGAACAGAGGCTGCTGCATTTTCTTCTTTCACGCCGTAAGCCTTCAGAATTTGTGCCCACAGGTAGCGGAATGCCCTGAATTTGGCAATTTCCATGAAATAATTTGAGCCGACAGCGAGGCTAAACTGCATCCGTCCGGCGATATCGTCGGCAGGAAAGCCCTTATCTGTTAGCAGTTGCATGTAAAAACTTCCTATGGCCAGCGTAAAAGCCATTTCGCTCACTGCGGAGCCACCGGCATTGTGAAAAATAGCACCGTCCACCGTGAGGACACGAAAAGCAGGAAGTCCGGAAGCTGCTCTCATGCTTTGTGAGAGCAAAGCAAAAGGTTTCTCATCCTGAAACCGGCCGTACAGCGTAAGATATGCCAGCGGGTCGTTGTGTACCGAGCCGGTTATCTTTTCAGGATTCCATCCATTTTTCCGGACAAGCTTTTGGAGGTTTTGTAATAAACCGACCGGAGAGGCAACTTTAAAATGTAACATAGTCTTTTCGCCGTCAATGTGTTGCAGCAGCTTCTCCAGCATTTTGTCGTCCGGCGTAATCTGTTCTCCAAAATCAAAAGTCAGTGAGTCGGCATCATTTTCCAGTGCTGTCCGTGCTTTTTCCCCGGCTTCCGATGGGTCTTTTATATCGAAAATCTGATTAACCCGCCATTTGTTTCTGCCGGCATTTTTCCCACGGACAAACGGAAACTTCCCGGGTAACGGTTGCAGATATTTCAATGAAGCAATATGCTCCTGCTGATAAAACGGCTGAATATCAAAACCTTCATCGGTGTGCCAGATGAGTTTTTTGGCATAATCGGCTCCTTTGAGGTCATGCACAATTCTTTCCTTCCATTCGGCAGGACTTACCGGAGCAAATTCATCAAATAATCGTTGTTTTTCCATGGGCCGTGACCTTTTTATTTTTCCATAGGCAAAAATAGTATAAAAGCAGCTGCGAAAGGCGGGAGTGTTATAAAATTCACAGATTTAGGAATGGGGAAATTGGGGAGCTGAAAAATGGGGAATACTCTATCCTGGTCAGCAGTTTTTGCAATGCAAATGTAATTGTAAGTCCGTCTGCGTTGCAAATGTGGACGAG
>CAYYOW010000153.1:0-4054 GCA_964473395.1 uncultured Lentimicrobiaceae bacterium
CCATCCTGCTCAAAGAAAAGATAAAAAAAGGCTTTGTCGTGTGGGCTTCACTTGCCGTCGTGGCTAGTTATTTTCTTACTTTCGGCTGGCATCTACCCAGCATGAGCTCCGATAAGAACACTATTTACGCCGCTCTGTTCGCTATTCTGGCAGCTTTCTCCTTTGGTAGCTCAACAGTATTTTCCAAAAAAGTCCTCCTTCACTTCAACTTCACTACAGCCACCTTTTTCCGCTATGGGTTTACCACCTTTATCATGCTTTTTTATGTGGTGATTTTTGGAAAATACACCGAAATTCTACACACCAACCGCCTACATTGGATGTTTTTCGTGCTTATTGGCCTCACCACCGGCTCCGGCGCCATTTTTATTTACTACTACGGTTTGCGCCGCGTCAGGGCCATTGTCGCCACCATCAGCGAGCTCCTGTTTCCCATATCCGCCATCTTCTTCGATTATGTTGTGAACGGAAGCGTTCTTTCGCCCGTGCAGTTTGTCAGTGCCGCCGTCATGGTCTTCGCCATTATCAAACTCAGCACATAGATTTTTTGTCCTGCCTGAGCATTACAGCGAAGGCAGGGGGCGGGCTTACCCACGAGGCCTACACGGGCTGTCCGCTCATAGTCCTCGTCGGGAAGCGCTTTTCAGCTATGGCGGAACAAAGAGCTTCCCCTGGTCGCTTTTGTCCGCCAGGCTTTCAATAGCGCTTCCTCCTGTGGGCTATCCGCTACCATCCCTGCCGCTCACTTCCTGTCAGCTTACATCTACACATTTTAATTATCATTTCTTAACAATTTTCATTAGTGAAGCAAGCAAAGTTTTTCTTATCTTTACGTATAATTTAAAAGGAAAGACTATGATGGATGAATTAAGTTTGGTTTATACGGGGTCAAGAGTCGAAGGTATGTTTCTTGAAGATCTATTGAAAGAGAATGGCATCGGATGTATGCGAAAAGATACTCTGGAAGAAAGCATCAGTGCAGGGTGGGCACAGGGTTCACCGGAAGATGCCGTGAAAATTTTCGTAGAGACATTTAACTATGAAAAGGCAAAAAAGGTACTTGATGACTATTTTACCTCAAGAGACAAAAAGAAATAGGCTGGCTTTTCCTCTCTAAAGCCTGTATTTTGTTTTATGGAAACAGCACTGTTGAATTATTTTGTGCTTGACACGCAGTTGCGCTCAGCGTGCGACTTAAATCCGAATATCCTTGAAGAAGGGGTAGGTATTTATGAGGTATTGCGCGTGGAGCAGGGAATTCCGGTATTTTTGCAAGAGCATATCGACCGTTTCTTTTCATCAGCCTCACTGGAGAACATACCGTTAGATATTTCCGGAAAGTTTATTCGGCATTCTGTGAAGTTGCTCATCGAACAAAACCGGATGCAGCAGGGGAATATCAAATTCATATACCATTGGAACAGCGCAAATGACTATCGGTTTATGGCTTGGGTTATGCCTTTTTTCTACCCGGCAGCCACACATTATAATGCTGGTGTAGTGGCGGGAAGCATGCAGGCCGAACGCCAAAATCCCAATGCTAAAAAAGTACTGTACAGCTTACGCAAACAGGCCGATGCTCTCATAAAAAAAGAAGGCTTTTGGGAAGTAGTTTATGTAAATAGCCAAGGTTATCTCACCGAAGGGAGCCGTTCCAATATCTTCTTTGTCCGTGACAACTATGTGCTGACACCGGAATTGTCGCTGGTTTTACCCGGAATTACACGCGCAAAGGTATTACAACTTGCTGTTGAAAAGGGAATTCCGCTGGAAGAAACCAGAATTAAGCTTTCTGAGTCTGAGAAATATGATGCTTGTTTTCTCACTGGCACGAGCCCGAAGATATTGCCGGTATCACGGTTGGATAACAAACCTTTTGATGTACAAAACAAGCTCATGCGTGCGCTTATGGAGGATTATGGCGAAATGATGGCAGAGGATATCCGCAGGTTCTCCTGGTAACAGATAGAGATAATTTGTACTTTTAACCAAATTTTTAATCGATGATAAAAAGGAGAGGTTGGTTTATATTGTTGTGGTTGACAATAGGGATAACTTTGTCCGGCTCGCTCTTTGCACAGAAAAAAGTTCCCTCTTCTTTCTGTCTTCATCCTGCCGAAAAACAGCTTGCAGACAGCATCAACCGCATCCGGATAAACCATGGGAAAAAAGTGTTACCACTCTCCGTTTCTTTGTCGTTTGTTGCCAGAACGCATGTTACTGATTTACTCATCAACCATCCTGATACCAGCATCTGTAACTTGTCTAGCTGGTCAAACAAAGGGAAAGGGAAGTGGAAAGCTGTCTGCTATAATCCTTACGTGGTAAACCATGACGGCATGTGGAAAAAACCGCAGGAGCTGACGGGCTATCGCTACCGCGGCTACGAAATGGTGGCTTACACACAGGATAACTTAAATGTTGATAGTATTTTATCCTTGTGGAAAGATAGCCCCGAAGCTATGGCTATGATACTGACTAATGGTGTATGGAAGAAAAAGTCGTGGGCGTGTATGGGAATCGGAATTAACGGACATTATGCATCGGTGTGGTTCGGGCAACGACCCGACAGGGCAGGAAAACCGAGGATATGTCGTCCCTCCGTAAAAAGTAAAAAAAAGAGATTATCGGGGCATGCCTTTTATCTGGTTTCCGGAAGTTACCCCGGAATAGGTTCGGCCACGAAAGCGAGAGACCATCTAATAAAGAAAGGGTTTAAAAGTGCCGGTATCCTGAGCAATCACAAACGTTTCCGCGTTTATCTTTACCGGTCGGCCAACTTTCAACAAACTAAAAAAGAAAAACATAAACTGTCGAAAAAGTATCCCAGGCTATGGATTTTGCAAGAGTAACCTACTTTTCACATGTTAATAAACTGATTAGAGAAAATGGCTGAAAGTTTTTTTTTGGAAGAGGTATCCGGAGACAAAAGGGAAAAGGAATTCCTAAATTTTCCTCCACAGTTGTACAAGGAGGAGAAGAACATGATAAGGCCGCTGGACGATGAAATAAAAAAGGTTTTTGATCCTCAAAGAAATAAACTGTTCAGGAATGGGGAAGCTGTTCGCTGGTTGTTGAAAAATGAAAGCGGTAAAACCGTTGGCAGGATAGCTGCGTTTTACAATAAAAGTACAGCAAAAAGGCACGAGCAACCTACCGGAGGCGTGGGCTTTTTTGACTGTATTGACAGTCAGAAAGCGGCAAATAAGCTCTTTGATGCTGCTAAAGACTGGCTCAGGAGCAAAGGTATGGAGGCTATGGACGGACCGGTGAATTTTGGTGATAGAGATAGTTTCTGGGGCTGCCTGAAAGAGGGGTTTTACGAGAATACTTTCAATATGCCCTATAACTTCCCGTATTACAACGAACTGTTTGAGAACTATGGCTTTAAGAACTATTTTAACCAATACGTTTATTACAAAAAGATTTCTGAAGGTGCTTCCGAAGTGGCTCATATAAAGGCATCACGAATACTGAAAAATCCTGATTACCATTTCGACACTTTCCGGTGGAAACGATTCGAACAGTATGCCGGGGATTTTCTGACTATTTACAACAAAGCGTGGGCACGGTTCCCTGGGGTGAACACCATGCGGCTGCCACAGGCAAAAGCGCTGCTTCATGCACTCAAGCCGGTTATTGATGAACGTGCCATTGTCTTTGGATACTATAAAAATGAACCTGTAGCCTTTTTTATTATGATTCCGGACATAAACCAGATTATACGAAACTTTAACGGAAAACTAAACTGGTTCAACAAAATCAGACTTTATCTCGGGCTGAAAGTATTTCATAAATCCACCCGGCTGCTCGGACTGATATTTGGTATTGTCCCGAAACATCAGGGAAAAGGGGTGGAGTCGGCAATCATTCAACGGTTTGAAAATGAAACAAAAAAGCCCGGCTTCCCTTATATTCATCTTGAAATGAACTGGGTAGGTGATTTTAATCCTGCTATGATGAAGATGGTAAAACGGAATGTGGAAGCAACAATTTATAAAACTTATGTTACTTACCGCTATCTGTTCGACAGGACAAAAGAATTTAAAAGAAT
>CAYYOW010000154.1:0-4033 GCA_964473395.1 uncultured Lentimicrobiaceae bacterium
AACTATAAAGCGAGTTCCTCCGCTACGTATTTATAATTGGCCGCAAAAATAATATATTTCTAAATACAACAAACGAAGTTCAGGTTTTTTAAAGAATTTCTAAGAATCATATCCCGCTACCACCGCTTCGGGTATCCGCGCCCAAAGAATAGCAACGACCGAACTTAAACACTTTTGCTCTTTCGGATTTGTAATAGAGCCACGTCATTGCGATGAGCATAGCGTTGGCCTGTGTGTTGGGGCGAAGAAGCAATCTCTCTATGTCAATGCCCGACCTTGTTTAGAAATATTGCCATCGCCTGAGGCGAGACAGGCTTCACACACCAAAATAATCCTTCAATGAAAAGCATTCCGGATCGGCGTGTTCGCAAAAACGGAGTTTTATATTTAGAGTTTAACTTTATCGACAGGCACATACACCACCGGAACATGCAACGATTTCACCAATGCATTAAACTTCTGCAACTGTTCATGCAATAGAGGATGGAGTAACTTCAGCTGCGCATCCACCTGTACCGACAGCTCATCAAACACTTCATATTCCTGTTTGGTCGGCAGGTTATAGGAGGAACCGGCAGCGGAAGCCAGCGAAGCCAGTTTGTTGTTCAGCTTCACCGGATAGTTCAGTGGATCTTCCGATGCATGCGATTTCGTTTGCATCAAGCTGTTTTCGATACCGGAAAGCTTTCTCAACATAGGTTTTGCAACGGTTTTCAGCGTATCCAACTTGTCATAACCTTTCAACCGTGCTAAATAACCGTTAATCTGACTTTTGACTTTTCGGATTTTTAAGATGGCTTTGTCCGTTTCATCTAACTTCTTGTGGACTTTTGTGAGGAAATCAAATTGCTTTTGCAAAGCTTGCTGCGAAACCTTGTAACGCGGATCTATGACAACTTTGAAAGGTTGGGAAATGGTTTTTCCTCCCACCGAAAGTGTAGCCGTATAAGTTCCGGGCACTATTTGCGGTCCGATCATATTTCCGCCCCAGATAACTGCTCCGGGAACACGGGTGGCGTCAGGATAACGCAAATTCCACACATAGCGGTTCAGCCCTTTTTTGGCTGGCAATACCCCACGGATAGTTTTGCTTGTATCGGAATAAAATTTCGTTGAAACATGCGCCGGTTTGCCATTTCTGTATGTTTTATTGGAAAAAGATGCGATGGTATCCCCCTGCTGCGTCAAAACGTTAAGCTTAACAACCTGTCCTTTTTTCGGAGCATCCTTCAAATAATAAAAAAGAACCAGACCGTTAGACGGGTTCTCCCCTATTGTCATGCCTGGCCGGTGAAAACCATAACCTTTGATTAAGTACGTTTTTTCCGGTTGAAAAAGAAAAGCGCTATCGCCCTCAATTTCGGGCGTTATCTGCCTGAGTACCTCAATGTTATCTAATACCCAAAATGACCTGCCATGAGTAGCCAGTACAAGATCATTGGCATTTTTCTGAATAGCTATATCCCTCACCGGAACATGCGGAAGGTTTAGCTGAAGCGCTTGCCAGAGCTCTCCGCCGTTAAACGAAACGTAAACGCCGGTCAGCGTTCCCGCAAAAAGCAGGTTACGGTCTTTTGGATCCTGGCGAATAACAAATACCGAGCCACTGGCAGGCATTCCTGCTGAAATTTTTTCCCAGTGTTTGCCGTAATCAGTGGTCTTATATAGATAAGGTTTAAAATCATCCAGCCGGTATCTCCGTGCAGCCACAAAAGCTGTTCCCGCATCAAAGTGCGAAGGTTCGATGATACTGATGGTAGTCCATTTGGGCAACCCTTTGGGTGTTACATTTTTCCATATTTTGCCGTTATCCGTGCTCACATGAATCAGCCCATCATCCGAACCTGCCCAAAACACACCTGCTTTCACGGGAGATTCGGCAAAAGCAAAAATGGTGTTATAGTATTCTACGGCAGTGTTATCTTTGGTAACAGGTCCGCCTGAAGCCCGTTGTTTGGTTTTATCGTTGCGGGTTAGCTCCGGACTGATTCTTGCCCAGCTCATTCCCCCGTCAGTACTTCGGTAAACATATTGCGAGGCAACATAAAGTTCGTTAGGATGGTGCTTAGACTGCACAATGGGATATGTCCATTGAAAACGGTCGCGCAGGCTGTCGGCACCATATCCCATGGGGTTATCCGGCCACACGTCAATGCGCTGACGTTCTCCTGTTTTGCGATTATATTTTATCAAAACGCCATCGTAGCTGCCACCGAATGTAATATCCGGATTCTGCAAATCGGGGATAACATAACCGCTCTCGCCACCGGCAGAAGGCCACCAGCCCTTGTTGGATATCCCGAATCCGAATGTACGGCTTAAAATTTCGACAGGAGAATTATCCTGCTGGGCACCATAAATATGGTACGGAAACTGATTGTCAACAGACACATGGTAGAACTGAGCGGTAGGCTGGTTATTTTCAGAAGACCATGACTTGCCACCATCATAAGTTATTGACGCACCGCCATCATTTCCACCAATCATAATTTTAGGGTTCTCCGGATTTATCCACAGCACATGATTATCGCCGTGTGGCGTCCGAATGGGTTTGAAATGATCACCACCATCGTCGGAGCGGTAAAGACCTGAAACCTGCGGAGCATAGACAACATTTTCATTTTTGGGATCAGCGAAAAGCCGGCCAAAATACCAGGCACGTTGGGTAAGCTCAGATTGATGAAAGCGTCTTGACCATGTTTTGCCCCCATCATCCGAACGGAAAACGCCACCGTCTTTGGCTTCAATGAAAGCAAAAATCCGGTTTGAATTGGCGCCGGAGACAGAAACACTGACTTTTCCCAGAATTCCCTTTGGCAGGCCTGGATATTTTGAAATATTTTTCCACGTATCGCCTCCATCCGTTGATTTATAAAGTCCGCTTCCCGTACCTCCGCTGGAAAGTATCCACGGCTTACGGTAAGACTGCCACATACCGGCAAAAAGGATGCGTGGATTGTGCGGGTCCATGGCAACAGATGAAGCGCCGGTTTTATCGTTCACGTACAATACTCTTTTCCATGTTTTTCCTCCATTTGTTGAACGGTAAATTCCCCGTTCTTTATTGTTTCCAAACACATGCCCCAAAGCCGCTACAAAAACAAGCTGCGGATTATCGGAACTTACCACAATCTGGCTAATGACATGGGTATTTTTCAGGCCGGTATATACCCACGTTTCTCCACCATCATCTGACTTATAAACGCCGTCACCGGTGGCCATATTTCCACGAATAAAAGGTTCGCCCATGCCTGCATATATCACATTCGGATCGGAAGGAGCCTCAGCGAGGGCGCCCACGGCAGCCGTTTTGAAATATTTATCAGACACATTTCGCCAGGTGATACCACCATCGGTAGTTTTCCACACGCCACCTCCGGCGCCTCCAAAATAGAAAGTGTGAGGTTGTGCAACATTTCCGGCTACCGCCACAGAACGCCCTCCACGAAAAGGGCCGATACTCCTGTAACGCAGAGCACTAAATAAGGTTTTAGGCAACGGTGCTGTTTTCAATTCGTTTTTAATGGAGGTTTTTCGCTTTGCATATGCATTCCCCTGTAGGGCAAACGAGAAAACAAAAAGCATGATAAAGAAAAAACCGGCAAAGTACCTGGTCTTTTTCCCTCTGGTAACAGGCAGCAACTTCTCTTTCATTTTTAATCTGATTTTGGTATTTACATTCCTATTTGCCAAAATTAAATCTTTTTTATGGAATACTCGCGCAAAGCGGCAAACAAAGTTGGGGAACTGCTCAGAAATTTACCGGAATAAAAAAAAGCCCGAACCTCAAGGTCCGGACTTTCTTTATAGTTGAAAAAGGATAAAAGAGAATTACTTTTTCTTTTTCGTTTTCTTTTGGTTTAGTCTGGCAACTTTTTCATCAAGCAATTTATCTTCACGTGTTCCATGCAGCAAATCGTAAGCAATGGGGCTGGCAGTAAACACCGACGAATAAGTACCAACTGTGATACCAATCAACAGGGCAAATACAAACCCGCGTATCACTTCACCACCGAAAAGGAAGATGACCAGC
>CAYYOW010000155.1:0-1255 GCA_964473395.1 uncultured Lentimicrobiaceae bacterium
CCTTTTCAGCTGATGATGGGCAAAATTATTGGCGTCGGGCTGGTGGGGCTAACCCAGTTTTTACTCTGGATTGTACTTACATTGACGTTGGTTGGCGTTTTTCAGTCGGGCATCTTTAGCAGCGAAATGGCCCACGGGGTAAAATCGCTGACGGAGCAAACCGCTGCTTCAGGACAAAGCAGCTCTATGGTTGCAAGCACTGGTAACCTGGCAGTGACACAGATTTCAGGATTAATTTCGTCCATCAATTTTAAAGTGATGATCCCCAGCTTCATTTTCTATTTTCTTGGTGGGTACCTGCTCTATTCCTCGTTATTTGCTGCGGTAGGTGGAGCTGTCGACCACGATGCCGATGCCCAGCAATTTATGTTGCCTATTTCCATACCGTTGATCTTTTCCGTTGCCATGATAAGTGTCATCGCCAACCAGCCAGATGGTACGCTGGCCTTCTGGATGTCGATGATTCCCTTTACCTCTCCGGTGATTATGATGATGAGGATTCCTTTCGGTGTACCTTACTGGCAAATGGGACTCTCCGCCGGATTGTTGTTGTTGACATTTGTATTTACAACTTTTTTGGCAGGAAAGATTTACCGTATCGGTATCTTAATATATGGTAAGAAGGTCGGCTATTCGGATTTATGGAAATGGTTAAGATATTGAGGGTGATAATGTTAATATAGAAGAGGAATTTAATGCGTTAACTTAGGGATTATTTTTCGTATAAAACAGTTGTGAGGAAATCGTTATTTTTGAAAAATCAACAGTAATGGTTAAAAACGGTATTGTTAAGTATGAAATATTATTCTATTTTTGCACCCTCTTAAAATGAAAGTAAAATTATAAATATCTAATTTCAAATGCAAAACAAAGGAGCTATCAAGTTTTTTGCTATTGCCTTTGCCTTAGTGTGCCTATACCAGTTGAGTTTTACATATGTGGCAGCAAGGGTAAAGAAAGAAGCAAAAGCTTATGCAGAGAACAGCACAACAACCCGCCTGGCAAAACAGCTGGCAAAAGGGAATCAGGACAGAGAAATTTATTTCCTTGATTCTATTTCCAAAGCACGTGAGAAATACTATCTCGACAGCGTGAACAACGAAGTGGTTTACAATCTGGGAATTGGTAAATATACTTACAAACAGGTTAAAGAAAGAGAGCTGAATCTTGGCCTTGACCTGAAAGGCGGTATGAATGTTGTTCTTCAGGTAAAAGTCCAGGATATTGTGAATGCGTTGGCCGGCCACAGCAAAGA
>CAYYOW010000155.1:1355-4027 GCA_964473395.1 uncultured Lentimicrobiaceae bacterium
TTCTTCAGGTAAAAGTCCAGGATATTGTGAATGCGTTGGCCGGCCACAGCAAAGATCCGGTATTTCTAAAAGCTATGAAAAAGGCTTCCGAAATGCAAACAGCCAGTAGCAAGGACTTTGTAACGCTTTTTGGTGAAGCTTTTGAAAAAATTGATCCGAACGCCCGTTTGGCTTCTATTTTTCTTTATGAATTTAAAGATAAAGGAATCACTACAACATCAAGTAATGCCGAAGTGCTCAGTGTCCTGAAAAAAGAAACTGCCGGCGCTGTAGATCGTACATTCCAGATTTTGCGTACACGTATCGACCGTTTTGGGGTAGCACAGCCTAATATTCAGAAGTTGGCTACCAGCGGAAGGATTTTAGTTGAACTCCCGGGTATTAAAGATCCTGAACGTGTAAGAAAACTTTTGCAGGGAACTGCCAAACTGCAATTTTGGGAAACGTATAACTTCTCTGATTTATATACTTATTTTGATCAAGCCAACGCAAAATTACGTGCAGAAGAATCACTTTTTACTGATTCTACCCAATCTGTTAAACAAAAAAGCGGCAAGACCACTGTCGCCTCCAAAAAAACAGGAAGCCGGGAAAGTGCCGATACCGCTACAAACAGTCTGCTGAGTAAAATAGCAAAAGATACCAGCAACCGCCAGACCCAAAATACTTCTGAGGAGGCTTACGTCAAAAAGAACCCTTTGTACGCTTATCTGCATCCTTCCTATTATCAGAATAAGGATGGCCGTTATTATCCTGCCAAGAGCTCAACTGTAGGTGTTGCTGCCATTAAAGATACTGCAAGGGTGAACCGAATGCTGGCTTTGGTGAAAAACGTTTTTCCGCGTGACCTGACATTAGCGTGGAAAGTAAAGCCTGATCCCAGGACGCCCAATATGCTGGCGTTGATTGCATTAAAGGCAAGCTCGCGTGATGGAAGCGCTGCTTTGGGTGGCGATGTCATTTCCGATGCCCGACAGGATTTTGACCAAAATGGTCTGGTAACGGTTGACCTGCAAATGAACAGCCAGGGGGCTAAAATCTGGAAACGAATTACCGGCGAAAATATTGGAAAACAGGTAGCCATTGTTTTGGATGGTTATGTATATTCCAGTCCGGTGGTGAATGATCAGATTCCAAATGGACGATCCTCTATCTCCGGTGGCCGCATGTCAGTGGCAGAGGCCAAAGACCTTGCTAATATTTTGAAAGCCGGTAAATTACCTGCTCCTGCCAAAATTGTTGAAGAAGCTGTTGTAGGACCTTCGCTGGGACGTGAAGCTGTAAAAGCCAGTATGAACAGTTTTATCCTCGCCTTTTTTCTGGTGCTGGCCTATATGATTGTTTATTATAAAAAAGCCGGGTGGGTAGCCAGTCTTGCTTTGATTGTCAACGTTTTCTTCCTGCTCGGTGTTTTGGCCTCTCTTGGTGCCGTGCTTACCCTTCCGGGTATGGCCGGTATTGTGCTTACCCTTGGTATGGCTGTGGATGCCAACGTAATTATCTATGAGCGTATCAAAGAGGAGATGCGAGCGGGAAAAGGTGTACGCCTTGCTTTAAGCGACGGATATAAAAATGCATACTCTGCTATTATAGATGGTAACGTAACTACCCTGCTTACCGGTGTCGTTCTTTACGTATTCGGAACTGGTCCTATTCAGGGATTTGCCACTACGCTGATTATCGGGATCCTTTCTTCGCTGTTTACTGCAATTTTCGTTTCGCGTATTATCTTTGACTGGATGCTGCGAAAAAACAGAACGATTTCGTTCTCGTATAAATGGACTGCCAACATGCTTTCAAGTACTCATTTCGACTTTATCAGTATGCGAAAGAAAGCCTACATCTTATCTGGTACTATTATCCTGATTGGTTTAGTTTCACTTTTCACCCGTGGGATGGACTTTGGTGTTGACTTTACAGGTGGTCGTACTTATGTGGTGCGCTTCGATAAGAATGTGAATACAGAAGCTATTCGTAAATCGCTGACTGTAGCGTTTGATAATCAACCTCCCACAGTCAAAACTTTTGGCCCTGACAATCAGATTAAGATTGTTACAAAATATCTTATTGCAGATAATCGTGATAATGTTGATTCTATTATTCAAAATAAATTGTACGGAGGGTTGAAAGCTTTCTATAGGAAGCCATTATCCTATAAACACTTTACCTCCGATGTTGAGGGAGCAAGTAAGTTGCTGGGAATCTTAAGTTCGCAAAAATTCGGCCCGACAATTGCTTACGATATTCGTGAAAAGGCCTATTTTGCTATCTTCTTCGCGCTGGTTATTATCTTTATTTACATTGCTGTTCGTTTTAGAAACTGGCAATATGGCGTTGGAGGGGTGCTCGCATTGTTCCATGATACATTAATAACTATTGGTATTTTTTCTCTATTCCATGGCTTTATGCCTTTTGGTATGCAGGTGGGCCAGTCATTTGTGGCTGCTATTCTGACTATTATCGGGTACTCCATCAACGATACGGTGATTATCTTTGACCGTATCCGTGAAAATGTCCACCTGTTCCCGAAACACAAGCTAATACGAAACATGAACGAAGGCCTGAACCAGACGCTGGCTCGTACCATGAATACTTCAGGTACCACACTGGTAGTTTTGCTGGTCATCTTCCTTTTCGGTGGTGAAGTGATACGCGGGTTTGTATTTGCCCTG
>CAYYOW010000156.1:0-4021 GCA_964473395.1 uncultured Lentimicrobiaceae bacterium
AAAAAACAAAAGCCATGGTTTACACACTTGGAGAAATGTTGCTGGATGTAATGGTGGAACAGGAAACGGAAATTCCACGGGAAGATTTTATAAAACACGGTCATCCCGGGGGTGCCATGCTTAATGCGGCGGTATCACTGGCACGAAGCGGAGTGGTTACAGCTTTAATTTCCGAAGCTGGAAATGATAGTGTGGCCGCATTTCTTGTGGGCTTTTTACAGAAAAATGGTGTTCGCACACAGTTCATAAAACAGTATCCGCATGCTCCGACATCCGTAGCCCTTGCCCGATTAGATGACCAAAAGAAAGCACAGTACACTTTTCTCAATAACTATCCTGACCGGCGCAACCTGCTTTCGCCTGCCGCTTTTTCATCTGTTGATATTCTACTTTTCGGCTCTTTGTATGCTCTCGACCCTGCTATCCGTCCGCAGATACAGAACATTTTACATGCCGCAATCGCAGCGAAAAGCATCCTTATGTATGATCCCAACATCCGAAATTCAGAACAGCTTACAAACAAAAAGCGAAAAGAGGCACTCTTTGAAAACCTAAAGCTTGCGACTATCATCAAAGGCTCCGACGAAGATTTTGATGCCGTTTTCGGCCGGCAGTCACCGGAAAAACATGTGGCAGCTCTGCAAAGGACAAATCCTGATGCTGTGATTTTCATTACCTTAGGTACGAAAGGAGCGCTGGCAGCCTGGAAAAAACAGTTTATTGTAAAACCGGCCAAAACTATTCTGGTGGTCAGCACCATTGGTGCCGGTGATGGGTTTAATGCGGGTGTGATAGCCGAAATGGTGCACAGCTGCATATCGAAAGCGGAGCTTCCTCAGCATTTGGAGGAATTGCTTGACAGCGGCATTGCCTTTTCGGCAGCAGTTTGCAACTCAGCAGATAATTATGTCCCGAAAGATAAATTTTACATCCGTTAATACAAGCCCGCTTTCCAGGTAAACCCGTATTTTTGTCCTGCCGGAGCAAAATTTTCCGGCTTTACACTTAACGGAACATAAGGTATGCACTTAACAAGTTTACAAAGAAATAAAATTACCCCTATCCGAAACCTGATGAAAATCGGGTTTCTTCCGGTTTTTCTTTTCCTGCTTCTGGCAGGAAATGTAACTTTCGCCCAGGCAGTAAAGCTTGATCCGCCCAGTCCTTCGCCCGCCGACAGCGTTACACTGATTTTTAATGCTTCAAAAGGGAACAAAGCGCTGGAGAACTATACCGGTGATGTTTATCTGCACACCGGCGTCATCACCAACAAAAGCCTGGATGCCCACAGCTGGAAAAATGTGGTAGGCAATTGGGGCAAAGCAGACCAGCATGTCAAAATGCAGCGTATCGGCAAAAATATGTATGCTTTTCATTTTGTGATCCAAAATTTCTATCAGCTTCATAAAGATGAAGTGGTGCAACAACTTACTTTTGTCTTCAGAAACACTAACGGCTCACTGGTAGCCAAAGACAAAAACGGGCAGGATTTCCTGATTCCTGTTTTCGGCTACAAACCGCCGGTAAAAAAGAAGATAACTTATCTTTTTAACAGGAGAAAATATCTCGGCTACTCTTTTAAAAACGGTATCCTGACCGTGAAAACCGACCATGGGTCCATGCGTGTTACTTTTTACAGTCCCAAAATAGCCGAAATCAAAAATTTCAAAGCTTCACCCAACGTTCCCGACTCATCAGTGGCCATCATTTTACCTCCCGAAAAGGATATTTCAAAACTGCAAACCACGGGCAACAGTCTTATTTTCAGTACTGACAGCTTACAGGTTGTCATCAATAAAAACCCTGTAAAAGTTCATTTTGTTTATCATGGCGATACGTTGCTCAGCGAAGGGCGGGGTTATTTTCAACGCTCGGATAATGACGGATTGCAATTTGAGATGTCACCCAAAGAGCATTTTTACGGACTAGGCGAACGGGCGGTAAACAACCTGAGAGGAAAGCATTTTGAGCTTTTCAACCAGGCGCATTACAACTATGAGATTGGAGAACCCAACCTGAATTTTTCGGTTCCCATGCTGTTGTCGTCCAAAAGATACCTACTGTTCTTCGACAACCACGAAAAAGGCTATGCCGACATAGGAAAAGCACAAAAAGACCAGCTGGAATTTGGTGCCATTGGGGGGTTGATGAAATATCTTTTTATTGCCGGGTACAATTTCCCCGACCTTTACCGGTCTTACGGAGAGCTCACCGGAACACAGCCTTTGCCACCACGCTGGGCGTTGGGCAACCTGCAGTCGCGCATGGCTTACCGTACTCAGAAAGAAGCTGATTCTATCGTGAGGCTCATGCATCTAAAACATTTTCCCATCGATGCCCTTATTCTGGATTTTTACTGGTTTGGCGACAGCATCAAAGGAACCATGGGGAGGTTGGCCTGGTATAAGCCAAACTGGCCGCATCCGAAACAAATGATTGCTAAATTCCGGAAAGAAGGCGTCAAAACCATCCTGATTACCGAGCCATACATCCTGGACACACTGAAAAATTTTTACATCGCCGACAGTCTGGGGATCCTGGCTACAGATAGTTTGGGAAAAACATATATAAATAAGGAGTTTTATTTTGGCCCCGGAGCGTTGATAGATATTTTTAAACCCAAAGCACAACAATGGTTCTGGGAACAATACCAAAAACAGATTAAGATAGGTGTTGCCGGCTGGTGGGGTGATTTGGGAGAACCCGAAAGCCATCCATTTGACGAATATTGTGTAAACGGCAGCGCCTGGCAAATCCACAATGTTTACGCTTTTTACTGGGAAAAAATGCTTTTCGACAATTACCGGAAATATTATCCGCAGACACGGCTTTTCGACCTGAACCGGGCAGGATATGCCGGCTCACAGAGGCTTTCAGTTTTCCCCTGGTCGGGAGACGTAAGTCGCAGTTGGGGCGGACTACAAGCCCAGTTGCCCGTTATGATCCACATGAGCCTCAGCGGAATGCCGTTTATCCACGCCGATGCCGGTGGTTTTGCCCAGGGAGTAAAAGATGACACCCTCTACACGCGCTGGCTGCAATTTGCCTGCTTCTCCCCTATTCTGCGCCCACACGGATCGGGAATTCCATCAGAACCTGTATTTTTCGATGATACCACCCAGCGGATAGTTCGCTATTTTATGGACGAGCGTTACCGGCTGCTGCCTTATCTATACACAACCGTGTGGCAGGCACACAAAGATGGAACGCCGATTGTCCGTCCACTATTTTTCGAGTTTCCAAATGACAGCACCACTTATTCGGTAATGGATGAATACTTGTGGGGCGATGATTTTCTTGTGGCGCCCATTTTAAAGCAAAAGGAACAACTGCGGCGTTTATACCTGCCCAAAGGCCTTTGGTACAACTGGTGGAACAACAGGAAATATGAAGGAGGCCGGTGGATCACTGTCCCGGTGAAACTACAAACTATTCCGGTTTTTATCAGGGCAGGCGCATTTATTCCTATGGCATCTATTCCCATGAAAAAAGCCATTGAAAGCACCGAAGATTACTCTTCCAAAGATCTGACTATCAGGTTTTATCCTATGCCTGCAGGCAAAAACAGCAGTGGACAAATGTATGAAGATGATGGGAAAACTTTCGGTGCTTATGAAAAAGGACAATATGAACTGCTTAGATTTCAAAACGTATCCGGAAAAACCTTTCTTTTCTCCCGGACTGGGAAACAATACAAAGGGATGCCGGTACAAAGAAACGTTCGATTTGAAATTGTGACCGGGAAAAGACCTGGGAAAGCCGGGTTCACCATTACGGAAGGGGGAAAGAAATACAAAATCAGGCACATAAGGCACAAGCAGACGCTTGCGCCAGGTGAACGGACACTTGCGCCAGGTGAAGCCGGAAGGCAACAAAATCCGGGATGGTATTATGATAAAGATAAAAGATGTATTGTCATTGATTTTGTGTGGCGTGGGAAGAGGGGAAGCATTACCATAAAGCAAAAAATTTCGAATTAAATTTCGACTTCCAATAATTAATTTCTGACTTCCATCTTCCG
>CAYYOW010000157.1:0-4021 GCA_964473395.1 uncultured Lentimicrobiaceae bacterium
AAAGCCATAACAAAAATAAACTTTGATTTCATAATAATTAATTTTAAATTGTTAGTAATAAATTTTTTGTATATAAATATCAACTTGTTTTATTCCAATAAAGTACACTCTGATTATTATCTGAACAGAGCGGATAGTATCAATCTCCTTGTTGTACAAATTTTTTCCGGAAACCAGAAATACTCTTCAAATTAGCCATGAAAATACGCGGTTTAAACAGGTATAAAAGGTTTAATTCTTTTGTTACTGTAAAATTAAAAAAATTCGTAAAAAAGAAGGCGATTTTCTGATTTTTTTTTGTACCAAAATAGATGTGCAGCCTATTTCGTCCGTGTTGCATCAGCCTCGTCTTGGGAAAAAAGTGAGGATAAGCGTCCGGATGGAAAAAATAAAAACAGTTTCTTCGATGAGGTAAAACCATGTATTTTAAATACTCGTACCTTTGCAGCCAAAATTAAAAAAGTTGGTTAATTACTGCTTTAATTATCACGTTACTAAGAAGTACGCAAAACCACAAGCCATGGCTGGAAAGACATTTGCAGAAAAGATATTAGGCGCCGAAAGCGGAAGCATTGTTTTTAAAAGACCGGATATTATCCTGTCGCACGATAACACGGCCTCCATTTTTAACACTTTCCGAAAGATGAATGGGGAGAAAATAAAATACCCCGAACAACTACTCATTGTTTTGGATCACAATGCTCCGCCCACAACAGCTAAGCTGGCTAACCAGTACCAGAAAATCCGTGATATTGTTCATGAACAGGGAATTACCAAATTTCATGATGCGGGCAAAGGTATCTGCCATCAAATCATGGCCGGTTATGCCAAACCGGGCATGGTGATTGTTGGCAGCGACAGCCACACCTGTACGGCTGGGGCTTTCAACGCTTTTGCTGCCGGCATCGACCGGACGGAAGCTGCCGGACTCTGGCATCAGGGCGAAACCTGGTTTCGTGTCCCGGAATCGTTGAAAATTACACTGTACGGGAAATTACAACCGGGCGTTTATGCCAAAGATATTTCACTGTGGATTATCGGTATGATTGGTGCGCGTGGTGCTGACTATATGTCCATCGAGTACCATGGCGATGGGGTGAAAAACCTGACCGTTTCGCAACGCATGACGCTGGCAAACCTTGCTTCGGAAATGGGCGCTAAAAATACTGTTTTCCCCTTGGATGGTGTGTTAAAATCCTATTTGGGTAACAGTTATGATGGCGAAGGTGTTTGGGCTGACGAAGATGCCGTTTATACTAAAGAAATTGAAATTGACCTTTCGGAAATTTTCCCGGTGGTAGCTGCGCCGCATCAAGTGGACAATGTGAAAGCGGTTGCCGAAGTGTGTGGCACCAAACTGCAGGAAGCCATGATTGGTACCTGCACCAATGGACGGCTGGAAGATTTGCAGATTGCTGCAAAAATTATGAAAGGGAAAAAACTTCCTGAGGGTTTTCAAATGGTCATTGTACCGGCTTCGCAGAAGATTTACATGCAGGCCATGAAAGAGGGCCTGATTGAGATTTTTCTAAATGCCGGTGCCAATGTTTTGTCTGCTTCCTGTGGTCCGTGTCTCGGTACAGGGCAGGGGATTCCTGCCGATGGCTATAATGTAATCTCTACAGCCAACCGCAATTTCAAAGGTCGTATGGGCAACAAAGAAGCTTCTATTTATCTTGCCTCGCCGGCTACAGTGGCTTACTCAGCGCTTGCCGGGGAAATAACTGACCCAAGAGGAATTAAAGCAGAGGATAAATTCCCGTATTCTATTCCACAAACAAATACGGTAACCATTGCCGAAGACGACGACCGGCGGATCAACGGCGTTTGGAATTACAAGGAAGTGAATGATTTGAATACCGACCAGATGTTTGCCGGAAATCTGACATACAGTGTATTGAGTTCGGAGCCGGAGAAAATTATGCCGTACCTTTTCAAAGGTTTCGACCAGCATTTCACCGACCGGGTTCAAAAGGGTGACATTATCGTTGCCGGTGCCAACTTTGGTTGTGGCAGCTCACGGGAGCATCCTGCCGTAGGGCTGTCTTATGCCGGCGTGCAGGCAGTAATTTGTAAATCGGTCAACCGGATTTTTTACCGTTCGTCGGTGAACCAGGGACTGCCGATTATTTTGCTTCCCGAAGCAGTGGATGCTTACCGCCAGGGCGATATTGTCTCCATCGATTTTAAAACCGGCGAGGTGAAAATTAACGATCAGGGTTTTACTTTTGCCCCACTTCCTGAAAAGCTCATGGGTATTTTTCAGGCACACGGGCTGGTCAACTATATTCGCAAACACAATGCTTAAAACAACTAAAATTTTGCACTATCAAACACTTAAAATCTAAAATAGCTCCGCTTGCCGGCCTGTTGCTGATTATTGCCGGTTATTTTATCCTGGCACATCAGCTTCCGCTTTACAAAAAGCAGTATTCTCTGATAATTGTTCTCTTTTTTGCCGACCTTTACTTGTGGTCTGCCTTGCGAAAAACTATTTTCAGCTATAAATTCTGGCACAAATACCTCGTGACATTTCTCTTTTGGTTGCCGCTGATGATGGTGGCTGTGCTGATTGCGGGTAGCATCTTTCGCCCGATTCAGGATTGGAATGATGTTTTCCGAACATATTGGGTGGGGTTTATTCTGGTTTTCTATACTGCTAAAATGTTTCCGTTGTTTTTTTTGCTTATTGCCGATTTGTGGCGTGTGGTTCAAAAAGTACCGGTTGTTTTCAACAAATCCCGACGAAAAGATATCATCAAGAAGGAAGAAGGTATCAGCCGGAGTAAGTTTTTGCAGTACATGGGTTACCTTACGGGAGGCTTGGTATTGGGAACTATGCTTACCGGCATGTTCAAGTGGGTTTACGAGTTTAATATCACACATGAAAAACTTCATTTTGACCGTCTTCCGAAGAATTTTGATGGTCTGCGTATTGTACAGATTTCTGACCTGCATTTGGGTACCTGGACATCCACCAAACCATTAGAAGAAGCAATAAAAAAAATTATCGGACTTAAACCGGATTTGATATTGTTTACGGGAGATCTGGTAAACTTCACTACCAAGGAGGCATTCCGGTTTGAGAAAACCCTTGAACTCATAAAAGCTCCCATGGGTGTTTATGTTACGCTGGGAAACCATGATTACGGCAACTACGTTAGCTGGCCGAGCAAGGCTGCCAAACAGCAAAATATGAATCAATTGTATGCGTTTTATAAACGCCTTGGCTGGAAGTTACTCAATAACCGCCACGTGAAGCTGGTTCGCGGTAATCAGCAGATTGCATTGGTTGGTTCGGAAAACTGGGGTGCTCATCTCCGTTTTCCGAGAAGAGGTGATCTGAAAAAAGCAACCCTTGGGCTGGATCCAAAGTTGTTTAAATTGCTCATGACACACGATCCTTCGCATTGGAACTACGTGGTTCTTCCTGAAAACTACGATATGGATCTTACCCTTTCCGGTCATACCCATGGCTTTCAGTTTGGCATCGAATCCAAAGATTTTAAATGGAGCCCGGCACAGTACATGTACAAAGAATGGGCTGGATTGTACACCGACAAAGCCTCTGGAAGACAGATTTATGTCAACCGGGGTCTGGGTTCCATCGGCTATCCTGGCCGTATTGGGATTCTTCCCGAAATTACGTTGCTGGAACTGAAAGCGTGAGCAGGTATCCGGATAAAAAAAGAGTGTTTGGATAATACAATTGTATGACCCAAACACTGCACTGTTCAACTTTCCAAGTCGCTTACCTCTAATGCGCGAACTTCTTTTCTTCTTTATTAAAAGGTGAAAGATTCATATTTTCCGCTGCTTTTTTATAAGCTGCCCATTGACTTTTGTAAAAGTTATCAATGCGTTGCAACGTGTTATCAATGATCTGTTTCGACTGTTTAATGGCCAGCTTTTGGGTTGTGTTCAGCGGTTCTCTTTCAAAGATAATTCCGTAAGCATTCCGCAGTCTCGACATAACCAATTTGGGGTTGCTGTATATTCCCTGTACATTTTTTGGTGGGAA
>CAYYOW010000158.1:0-3999 GCA_964473395.1 uncultured Lentimicrobiaceae bacterium
GCTTCAGGCGATTTGCACGGAGCCAATCTTATGAAGGCCATTTTGAAAAATGATCCGCAGGCTAAATTTCGGTTCTGGGGGGGCGACAAAATGCAGGCTGTTAGCGGAACGCTGGTAAAACACTATCGCGACCTGGCTTTTATGGGATTTGCGGAAGTGCTTATGAACCTCCGTACAATCCGCAAAAACTTCTCCTTCTGTAAGAAAGAACTGCTGGACTTCTCTCCTGATGTGGTGGTGCTGATTGATTATCCCGGATTTAACCTTCGTATGGCCAAATTCGCACATAACAAAGGGATAAAGGTGGCTTTTTATGTTTCACCGACTATTTGGGCATGGAAACAGTCGCGCGTTTATAAAGTAAAGAAGTATGTGGACAGGATGATGGTGATCCTGCCCTTTGAGGAAGAGTTCTATGCCCGGTTTGATTATCAGGCCTATTTTGTAGGGCATCCACTTTTGGATGAGCTGGCTGAGGAAAAGCCTGTCGTCAGAGAGGACTTTTTAAAGCTTAATGACCTGCCGGATAAGCCGATAGTTGCCGTTCTGCCTGGAAGCCGGACACAGGAGATAAAAAAAATCCTACCCAAGATGTTGGTTGCTGCTCCACAGTTTTCCAAATATCAATTTGTGATTGCCGGTGTCCGATCGGTACCCGAAGCGGTTTATCTACAGCAAAAGACGCCTGTCGTTTTCGAGCAGACACATGCTCTTTTGCGCCATGCCGATGCTGCTATGGTAGCCTCCGGAACAGCGACGCTTGAAGCAGCTCTGCTCGGAGTTCCACAGGTCGTTTGCTACCAGACGTCACCCGTCAGCTACTTCATTGCCAGACTTCTGGTTCATATAAAATTTATTTCGCTGGTAAATTTAATTCTTGACAAGGAAGTGGTGAGAGAGCTTATTCAGCACGAATTCTCTGAAAAAAACCTGATGGCTGAGTTGTACGACTTACTGGAAGACAACGTGAGAAGAAAACAAATTGTATCGGAATATGCTTTGCTAAGGACAAAGCTGGGAACCAGTGGGGCCTCCGAAAATGCTGCTGCTGTTATTGCTGATGTTTTGGGAAAATAGCCTACAAACCATGCCTGTTTTTTCTGCCGGCTTTTTCCTATTTTTACTTTTTGATATAAAAAGACAACATGAGAATTCATTTTATTGCCATTGGCGGAAGCGCTATGCACAACCTCGCTATTGCCCTGAAGATTAACGGACATAAAATTACGGGTTCGGATGATGAAATTTTTGAGCCATCGCGTGGAAGGTTGGAAAAATATGGCCTGCTGCCGGAAACCAATGGCTGGCACCCTGAAATTATTTCCAATGAAATAGATGCCATAATTCTTGGAATGCATGCCAGGCCTGATAATCCGGAGTTGCTCCGGGCACATGAGATTGATGCAAAAATCTATTCTTATCCCGAGTTTCTTTACGCACATGCTAAAAATAAAAAGCGTGTGGTCATTGGCGGAAGCCATGGGAAAACCACCATCACCGCTATGATTATGCATGTGTTGAAATACTGGAAAATGGATTTTGACTACCTCGTGGGTTCAAAGTTGCGCGATTTTGAGGTGATGGTACGACTGAGCAAAGAGGCTCCTGTTATGATTTTTGAAGGAGATGAATATCTCAGCTCGCCCATCGACCGCCGACCAAAATTCCATTGGTATCATCCACATCTGGCGCTGCTTAGCGGTATTGCCTGGGATCATATCAATGTCTTCCCAACTTATGAAAACTATCTTGAACAGTTTTCGACTTTTATTGGTTTAATCGAAAGAGACGGAACGCTGATCTACAATGCCGAAGATGAAGAATTATCCGCGCTTGTGTCACAAAGCAAAAATGCTATCCAAAAGATAGCCTATCACACCCCGGAATTTGAAATCAAAGAGGGTACCTCGTATGTCCTTGACGGAAAGAAAAAAATACCATTGAAAGTTTTTGGCCATCATAATCTACTGAATATGAACGGGGCATGGCTGGTTTGCCAAGAGCTTGGATTAACCAATAAACAGTTTTTTGAGGCTATTTCCGGTTTCGATGGTGCCGCCAAACGGCTGGAGCTTATTTTGCAAAAGGGGAGAGGTCGGCTTTACAGCGACTTTGCCCATGCGCCTTCCAAACTGAAAGCCACATTGGAAGCGGTAAAATCACAATTTACCGGTCAACGGGTGGTAGCCTGTTTTGAGCTGCACACATTCAGCAGCCTAAACAGCCGGTTCCTTGACCAATATGCTGGAACCATGGCCGTCGCCGATCGCGCATTGGTCTATTTTAATCCACACGCATTAAAAATGAAACGTTTGCCTATGCTGGACAAGAATAAGGTTAAAAAAGCCTTTGGCAGAGATGATTTGCTGGTATTCGATGATGCCGGGATAATGAAGAAGTGGCTTGTAAAAAACAGCTTACCCGAAGACGTATTTTTGATGATGAGTTCTGGGAATTTTGACGGAATTGAGATGAAAACACTGGCCAGGCAGTTGTTAGAACGGTAAACACCTTTTTATCAGGATAATAAAAAAACCGTATTTAATTTCAGCATGAAAACTACCTGCTTTTGATATGCTTTGTCAGAAAATACCAAGTTCGAGGCTTGCGAAGCTTTGAGTGTTAGGAGTTTACTAATGTAAATGACTAATGCTCAAAGCAAGCGTAACGAAGAAATTGACGTTTTCTGGCAAGCACTTCTATTTAACTATTCATGGAGAGCAAAAACTCTTCATTATTCTTGGTAAACTTCATCCTCTCTTTCAGAAACTGCATCGCTTCCACAGGATTCATGTCCGAAAGGTGATTCCTCAGAATCCAAATACGTTGTAATACATCCTTGTCGAGCAGCAGGTCTTCGCGCCGTGTACTGGAAGCCACAATGTCGATGGCCGGGAAAATCCGTTTGTTGGAGAGTTTGCGGTCGAGTTGCAACTCCATGTTCCCCGTGCCTTTAAACTCTTCAAAAATAACTTCATCCATTTTGGAACCCGTGTCAATTAGTGCAGTAGCCAGAATAGTCAGTGAGCCGCCATCTTCAATCTGACGGGCAGCACCGAAGAAACGTTTCGGCTTTTGCAAAGCATTGGCCTCCACACCCCCTGAAAGAACTTTTCCGGAAGCCGGCGAAACGGTATTGTAAGCCCGCGCCAGCCGTGTAATAGAATCTAACAGAATGACTACATCGTGACCACTTTCGGTCATGCGTTTTGCTTTTTCGAGTACCAAATTGGCGATTTTCACATGCTTTTCAGCCGGTTCGTCAAAAGTAGAGGCAATCACCTCCGCATTGACGCTGCGCGCCATATCCGTAACCTCTTCCGGACGCTCATCAATAAGAAGTATAATAAGATAGACTTCGGGATGGTTGGAGGCAATGGCATTGGCTACCTCTTTCAGAAGAACGGTCTTACCAGTTTTAGGCTGTGAAACAATCAAGCCACGCTGCCCTTTTCCAATGGGACAGAACATGTCCATGATCCTTGTGGAGAAAGTCTCTTTGGCATGTCCGGTGAGCTTGAACTTTGTCTTTGGAAACAGAGGCGTCAGAAAGTCAAACGGAATACGGTCGCGGATCTCTTCCGGTGTTTTACCGTTGATGCTAATCACTTTGATAAGTGGAAAATATTTTTCTCCCTCTTTGGGTGGACGGATGGTTCCCAGAACAGTATCGCCGGTTTTCAGTCCGAAGAGTTTAATCTGCGATTGCGAAACATAAATATCGTCCGGGGAGTTCAGGTAGTTGTAATCCGAAGAACGGAGAAATCCGTATCCGTCGGGCATAATTTCCAGAACGCCTTCCGAATTAATGATGCCGTCCATGTTAAAAGCGCTTTCCGCTGGCTTCCTGGGTTCTCTTTCTCTCGGGTGATATTGCTGTCTTGGTTGTTGTTCTCTTGGCTTTTGCTCTTGTGAAGCGGACGCCGGACTTTCGCTTTTTACTACTTCAGTCGTTGATGCTTCAGTCGTTGATGCTTCAGTCGTTGATGCTTCAGCCGT
>CAYYOW010000159.1:0-3947 GCA_964473395.1 uncultured Lentimicrobiaceae bacterium
TTTCGGTCATTACCGATAAAGGCGATCCGGACAATCTGCATCCTGTCAATATCGATGACATCATTCGGAATGCTATGATTGCTGAAAAAGATTTAGTTCTTCTGTTTGAGTCGCTTATCCGGGAACTATAAAAAAAATCTGATCGTTAAAAAATCTTATCTGGTAACTTTTGGTTGTTATTTTTAAACAAATTCATTATTTTTGAAGAAAAATAAGTGCTATGCCTGATTTTCCCATACTCACATTGCCCGCCTTGCTGGAAACCACTACAAAGCAACATGCTCAACGACCTGCCGTCGCTTTTGTAGGAGAGGAGCCCGTTACTTACAAAGACTTTTTAAAAAAAACCAAAGCCGTTTCGGCAATGCTTGAAAAGCTGGGAGTGCAGCCTGGCGATCGTGTAGCTTTGCTGAGTGCGAACATGCCCCATTGGGGGATAGCTTATTTTGCCATCGTTTCCATGGGTGCTGTGGTGGTTCCTCTGCTGCCTGATTTTTCGGGCGAGGAGATAAAAAATGTGCTTCGTCATTCACGTGCTATGGGGCTTTTCGTTTCGCAGGGGCTGGTGTCAAAGATTGCTTTCTCCAACATCCACTCGTTGAAATATAAAATTGCTATTGAAAGTTTCAGCCTGCTGGAAGGAGAATCTGAAGTTGTTTTTAATGAAGATGCTGTTCCGGAGAAAGAATTTCCGGTAGCTGAAGATGACCTGGCAGCTATAATTTATACTTCGGGAACTACTGGAAAGTCGAAAGGTGTGATGCTGACACACAAAAATATTGCTTCAAATGCTGATAAAAGCCGCACAATTCAGGATATTCATGATAAAGATCGTTTTTTATCTGTGTTGCCTTTGTCGCATACATATGAAAATACCATCGGCTTTATTTTGCCACTTATCTGTGGTTCTTGCATTTACTATCTGAAACGTGCACCTTCGCCTTCGGTACTGTTGCCGGCTCTTCAGAAAGTAAAGCCAACATTGATGCTGACTGTTCCTCTTATTATAGAAAAGATTTACCGTGCCAGAGTTTTACCCGCGTTTATGGATAAAAAGATGGTGAAAAAACTATACGGTAAGCCGTTTTTTAGGAAAAAGTTAAACCGGATGGCCGGGAAAAAACTTTTGAAAACTTTTGGTGGTGAGTTGAAATTCTTCGGTATCGGCGGCGCTAAAATTAATGAGCAGGTGGAGAAATTTTTGCTCGAAGCAAAATTTCCCTATGCCGTTGGTTATGGGCTGACAGAGACATCCCCGCTGCTGGCAGGTTTCAACCCCAAAGAAGCACGCCTGCAGGCAGCCGGAAAAGTATTGGAAGGGGTGGAAATAAAAATTCATAACCCTGACAAAACAACTGGAGAAGGTGAAGTATGGGCCCGCGGACCTAACGTGATGAAAGGCTATTATAAAGAACCCGAACTGACGGCTCAGGTTTTGACAGAGGATGGCTGGTTTCGTACCGGCGACCTCGGTATCTTTGACAAAGAGGGCTATCTGCATATTCGCGGACGTTCTAAGAATGTGATTATCGGTCCGGGTGGCGAAAACATCTACCCCGAAGAAATAGAATCGGTTATCAATAATTTTAAACATGTGGTAGAATCGCTTGTGATTGAACAAAAAGGGAAGCTGGTGGCTCTGGTTCATTTTGACAGAGAGGAAGTTGAGAAAAAATACAAGGAAATAAAAGAGGGCTTTTCGGATTATGTTGAGAATGCTTACAATGAGCTGAGTACCGATTTGAAGGAATATATCAACAACCGGGTGAGCCGTTTTTCTAAAATCCAGCGAATTATTCCGCAAAAAGAAGAATTTATTAAAACGGCTACGAAGAAGATAAAACGATTTTTGTACAACGAAAAAACAGAAGAAGATGGGAAACGTGTATAATACACCGATGTTTACATCGGAAGTATTGAAAGAGCAGGTATTTGTGGTGACAGGTGGCGGATCGGGTCTGGGAAAAGCCATGTCTCGTTATTTTTTACAACTGGGGGCAAAGGTGGTGATTACCTCCCGCAACCTGGATAAGTTAAAAAATACGGCCGGGGAGCTGGAAAAAGAAACCGGTGGAAAAGTACTTCCGGTGAAATGTGATGTGCGCCACTATGATGAAGTAGAAGCCATGCTGGCCGCAACACTGGAGGCTTTTGGTAAAGTGGATGGTCTGCTAAACAATGCGGCGGGTAATTTTATCAGTCCCACCGAGCGGCTCTCTGCCAATGCCTTTGATACGGTGATTGACATTGTTCTGAAAGGTAGTAAAAACTGTACGCTGGCGCTGGGGAAACACTGGATTAAAACCAAACAGGAGAAGGCTGTTGTTTTAAATATAGTGACTACTTATGCTTTTACGGGAAGTGCTTTTGTGGTTCCTTCGGCTACGGCCAAAGCTGGTGTGCTTGCCATGACGCGGTCGCTGGCAGTGGAATGGGCAAAATACGGTATCCGTATGAATGCCATTGCTCCGGGTCCGTTTCCCACCAAAGGAGCCTGGGATCGCTTGCTGCCCGGCGACTTAAAGGAGAAGTTTGACATTCGGAAAAAAGTTCCTCTGAAACGTGTCGGCGAACATCAGGAGCTGGCCAATCTTGCCGCTTACCTCATGTCGGATTTCTCGGCTTATGTCAACGGCGAAGTTGTCACTATCGATGGTGGTGAATGGCTTCAGGGTGCAGGTGAGTTTAATATGCTGGAACATATTCCAAAATCTATGTGGGATATGCTGGAGGCCATGATCCGGGCTAAGAAGAAATAAAGCTGAAACGCTGAAAGAATGGGAGACGAAGAGACGAAGGGACGAAGAGACGAAGAGACGAAGGGACGAAGAGACGAAGAGACGAAATTGCGAAGATGGGAGTGTCCTCTTCAAAGTAATTATATACATTCGTTAGGCAAAATGTTAAGAAAATGACGTCATTACTATCAGAGAAAGAAAAAGAGCAATTTTTTAGCGAAATTGAATTAATACGTGATGTCCTAAATAATTCAATTGAATTATTTAAAGATAATTTAAGACTATTTAACGGTATAAAGACAGAAAACTACACTCATTATTTTCTGGACATTATAGTGAGAATAAGACTTAATTGTGAAGGTTTAGAAAACCTGTTGGATTGTTTTAAAAGGGATTATAGGTTGAAAATAAGTATTAGTCTTTTGCTAAGATCAATAGCGGCGGATATGCTAACGATTCTTTACTTAATGACTTTTTATGATAAAAGTGACACAACATGCAAAGCAATAAAAAATGAGTTGGACATAATTTCATCAGAATATCTTTACTTTTTAAAAAAAACGATAAAAGAAGATCATGAATTATTATCAACTCTAAATATCAAAACACCTTCATTTGAAGAAAAAGAAAAATGGTTTAGAAAAATTGCAGCAGAATTAATTGATGAAAATGGTAAAATAATTTCTAAAAGTACAATCAGACAAACAACACCAGAAAATCAAAAAGAAGGCTTAAAAAATCATGGTATCTTTTTGACAGAGAATGAAAAGTATGATAGAATTAAAAAATATGGTTTTAGAGACTATGGATTTATTTTTCTTGCATTTAAATATTACTCACAATTTCAGCACTTTACATTAATGTCTAAAAAGTTTATTGAAGTAAAACCTTTTCAAGACACTTATTATATGTCATTGACTTTAAGTTATATGTTAGCTGTATTTGATATTACATTGCAAATATGCAAATCACCTAATCCAAATTTCAGTAAAGAAATTGAAAATATAAATCAAAAGATAATAAAACACTTTGCCTAACAAAAAATATAGTGCATACCGCAATTAGTTGTAAATATGGAGATTACAGTAATAAATAAAGTTTGTTGTAACACGAAAAATAATCGTTTCAAAATGCGGCACGCACCATATTCAAACCGTTACATTGGAGAATTCACAGGTAAATCGTGTATTAGTTTATTTTGTAAAGGTT
>CAYYOW010000160.1:0-3875 GCA_964473395.1 uncultured Lentimicrobiaceae bacterium
GTAATGGCTCCGAAAAGGGCAACTTTGTGTTCAGCAATAAGTTTAAGGGTACGGTCGGGTAAGGGATTACCCTCTTTTTTCCAAAACTCCCAGCCAATATCTCCCTCTACATAATTGGCCTCAAAACCGGCTGCATCCAGTACCCGGATAGCAGCATCCAAAACCGCTTTCCCGATACCATCACCGGGAAGCGTAACTATCGTTCTTTTCGACATAATTATCTGTTTTAAACAACAAAGATACAAACCCCCCGAATATCAGAAACAGGAAATTGAAAAATAAGGGTTTCCCTTAAAAATGGATGAAAAATAGCCGGAAGTTAATCATGAGAATACCAAGAGTTTTCTGGCAGTAGTTCGTGGTGAGATGAAGATGGCTTTCCATAAAGGATTCGTCACATTCTTTCAAAGCATTCTATTTTACACAAAAATGGCGAAAATTGACTATTTTTCCTTAAACTTGCAATCCGAAAGCCAAGCGCTCGTCAATATTTATTGAATATTCATTTAACCGCAACAACATTGTATCAGTTAAAAACCAAAATAGATGTTCATTCGGAAGAGTTCCAAGCCAATCGCGAGGCCTTTTTAAAGCTACTGAACGAATACAAAAATATCCTAAAAACCACCACCCGGGGAGGTTCGGAAAAATCATTAAAACGACACAAAGAGAGGGGAAAACTACTTGCCCGTGAGCGTATTAACTTATTGGTTGATCCTAATACTCCTTTTCTGGAGATGTCGCCGCTGGCAGCCTATAATCAGTACGACAATGAGTTTCCATCGGCAGGTATTGTAACCGGAATCGGGGTAATCCACGGTCAGGAAACGGTTATTATCGCCAACGATGCCACGGTAAAAGGTGGTACTTACATGCGTTTTACCATTAAAAAACATTTGCGGGCACAGCAGGTGGCCATGGAAAACCACCTGCCTTGTGTTTACATGGTGGACTCGGGCGGAGCTTTTCTGCCGGAGCAGGATACTGTTTTTCCCGATGCCAACCATTTCGGTCGGTTTTTCTACAACCAGGCACGCATGTCGGCCATGGGTATTCCGCAAATTTCCATTGTCATGGGTTCTTGTACCGCAGGCGGGGCTTATGTGCCGGCTATGAGTGATGAAACCATCATTGTAAAAGAACAGGGAACTATTTTTCTCGGTGGTCCACCGCTGGTGAAAGCTGCTACCGGAGAGGAAGTTACCGCCGAAGAACTGGGAGGGGCCGAAGTCCATACCTCCATTTCGGGAGTGGCCGACCATTTTGCTGAAAATGATACCCATGCCATTCAGATTTGCCGTAACATTTTCGATACACTGGAGTTCCGTGAAAAACAAGAGCTGGACATTGCTGCACCTGAAGAGCCTCTTTATGATCCTGAAGAGCTTTACGGTATTGCCCCGGTGGATTTACGAAAGATGGTGGACCCACGGGAGATTATCATGCGCATAGTTGATGGTAGCCGTTTTCATGAGTTTAAAGCCAAATATGCTACCACGGTGGTGACCGGTTTTGCCCGAATCATGGGATTCCCGGTGGGAATTATTGCCAACTACGGTGTGCTGTTTTCGGAGTCGTCGTTGAAAGTCACCCACTTTATCGAGCTTTGTACCAGCCGCAAAATTCCACTTGTCTTTTTGCAGAATATAACGGGATTTATTGTGGGAAAAGAGTTTGAGCGCAAAGGTATCGCCAAGGATGGAGCCAAAATGGTACATGCTGTTGCCAACACCAACGTGCCGAAATTCACTGTTATTTTCGGTGGCTCATTTGGCGCCGGCAATTATGGGATGGCCGGCAGGGCTTACGATCCACGGCTGTTGTTTATGTGGCCTAACGCCAAAATTTCGGTTATGGGCGGCGAACAGGCGGCTACCGTGCTTGAGACGGTCAAAAAAGACCAGTACAAAGCCCTGGGCAAAGAGATGCCGGCAGAAGAAATTGAAAAGCTCCGCAACCCCATTCTGGAGAAATATGAACGGGAGGGGGCGGCACTTTATAGTACTTCGCGCCTGTGGGATGACGGAATTATCGACCCTGTGGACACACGCAAAATGCTGGCCATGGGGATTGCCATGTCGCTGAATAAAAAATATCCTGACCAGCAATATGGTATTTTTAGGATGTAAAGGGATGAAATTGGTAATGAATTTTACAGTATGTGTGCTTTTGTAAAGTGCTACTTTACAAAGAGCATGTAAAAGTATAAAACAGGGATAGAATGAATAGGAATTCAGTCGTTTCAAAATAGTGAAAAGGTTGCAACTCCGTACTTAATCTATAAAAATGAAAGCACATCAAACCATACAGGTCAGTGAGCGGAAAGGAATCAGGATAGTTATCCTCAATCGTCCTGAAGTACATAATGCAATGAACGAGAGGATGATACATGAATTAACGGAAGCCTTTCGTAGCATAGCTTCAGCTGATAAACTGCCAAGACTGGTGGTGCTTCGTGGAAACGGAAAATCTTTTTGTGCTGGTGCCGATTTGAATTATATGAAGGGGATTGCTACTTTCGGATTTGAGGAAAATGTGGAAGATGGAAAACGGCTGGCGGCGCTGTTTCGTTCTGTTTATGCATGCCCAGTACCCACGATAGCTGTGGTACATGGCTCTGCTTTTGGTGGTGCCAACGGTTTGCTCGCTGCCTGCGATATAGTAGTTGCTGCTGAAGATACTCATTTTGCCTTCAGCGAGGTAAAGCTGGGAATTTCTCCTTCGACAATCGGTCCGTTTGTTATTGAAAGAATCGGCGAATACGGCGCCCGCGAACTGATGCTTACCGGGAAACGTTTTGACGGTAAAGAGGCCGAAAAATGGCATTTGGTGAATCATGCAGTATCACCGGAACAATTAGAGGAAAAAGCGCAGGAGCTTATTGATGAGATCCTGACGGCTGCTCCTCTTGCTGTCCGGGAAACAAAAAAACTGATTACACAAATTGTTCAAAATCAAAACATGAATAAGAATATTGAATTTACAGCCCAGCTGATTGCCAGGCTGCGAGCGGCGGATGAAGGGCAGGAGGGAATGGCCGCATTTTTAGAAAAACGAACCCCCAATTGGGTAGTTCGTAAAAAATCAAAAGCATAATCATTTCCTTTTGGGAAAGAAAAAAGAATTCATGAAGATATTCAAAAAAATACTCATTGCCAACCGTGGAGAGATTGCTGTACGCGTCATAAAATCGGCTCAAAAACTGGGCATCCCGACGGTGGCGGTTTATTCGGAAATCGATGAAGAGGCGCTGCATGTGCGTTTGGCTGATGAGGCTTATTGTATTGGCAAAGAAGAGCTGAGCGACACTTACCTGAACGTGGATAAAATGATAGCCACGGCCAAAGAAGCGGGATGTGATGCGCTGCATCCGGGATATGGTTTCCTGTCGGAAAGTCCACTGCTCGTGGAAGCCTGTAAAAAGGCGGGCATCACTTTTGTCGGGCCGCATTTGGAAGCTATCCGGCTCATGGGAAATAAAATTAAAGCCCGGGCCTTTGTGAAAAAGCTGAATATCCCTATGACGGCAGGCATCACCGGCACACCGGCAGAATTACTTAAAAAAGCACATCAGATTCCTTTTCCTCTGCTTGTGAAAGCAGCCGCAGGCGGTGGTGGAAAAGGCATGCGCATTGTACGCAAAGGGGATAATCTGAAAGAGATACTGGAATCCACTTCGCGTGAAGCCAAAAACTATTTCGGCGATGGTACCATTTATATTGAAAAATATATTGAAGAACCCCGGCATATTGAAATACAGGTGCTGGGCGATAACTTTGGAAACGTAGTTCATCTTTTTGAGCGCGAATGTACCATTCAACGGCGCTATCAAAAAATTATTGAAGAATCTCCCTCGCCCACGCTGACAGAAGAAG
>CAYYOW010000161.1:0-1351 GCA_964473395.1 uncultured Lentimicrobiaceae bacterium
AAACGGTGATGATTTCGAAATTGCCACTTCCGATGCCCTGCTTTATACCGTTATGGAGCATCTTATGACACAAGCTGTTTATTTGCTTCGCAAGGTAGGGCTGGAACTGGAACTAATTAATCGTGAGCTTTTTAGCTCCCGAGCTGAAACTGTCATTGAGCGGCTATCGGCTACGCGGAAAAATATTATCGTACTCAACACCATGTTTAAACCGCAGTTGCGGGTTTTTAACAAATTTGAGTCGGGAAGTATTGAGGGCTTTGCCGACAACATGGAAGATTACTGGGGAAATATCCTTGACTATTACAACAATATATGGGATATGACAGAGGATTACGGGGAGCTTATTGAGGGGCTGTCCACCACCTTCGACTCCATGCAGACCAACAAAACCAACGAAATAATGAAGATCCTCACCCTGATTTCATCCATTGTGCTGCCACTAACTTTCCTCACGGGGCTGTACGGGATGAATGTTACCCTCCCCCTTCAGGAAGAGCGCACTGCTTTCTGGATCCTGCTTACACTCATGGTGAGCCTTGGTGTGGGAATGGTCGTTTATTTCAAGAAAAAACACTGGATGTAACTGGATGTAAAAGATTTCTTCCAGCTCGAAGTGCCTGAAGTTTGGAGTAATGGTTTCGCAAAAGCGGATGTTCCTCCAACACATAACCACATTACCTCATTATCACATTACCTCATTAGCACATTAGCACATTTTACCCAGTAATTTCAAACCTATCCCAGTCCATGCCCACGTTAAATTTATTTCTAAGTTGCTGCAACTCTTTTGCCGAAAGACTTACACGCATGACTCCCTCTTTGTTTTCAGGAGCTTCCGACAACACCCTCCCTTTGGCATCTATTAATCCGGAGTGCCCACTGTAAGTATTTCCAAGGCCATCAGTTCCCACACGGTTGACCCCCAGCACAAAAGCCTGGTTCTCGATGGCGCGGGCTATAAGTAACATATTCCATGGATAAGCACGTACGGCAGGCCAGTTGGCCACATAAATGGCCAGGTCATACTCAAAAGTTCCATTTTCATACCGGTTTTTACTCCAAACCGGGAAACGCAGGTCGTAGCAGACCATCGGTCTGATTTTCCAGCCTTTGAGCGTCACCAGCAACTGCTGCTCACCGGCTTTTATACGTTTGTGCTCGCCACCCATGGAGAAAACATGCCGTTTGTCGTAACGTTCAAACGTGCCATCGGGGCGCATCCAAATAAACGCATTAAAGTAGGCTGTTCCCTCTTTTAGCAAAAGACTTCCGGCCACAACGGCTCCGGTTTGGGTAGCCATGCGATGCATCCATTGCAGGCTTTCTCCATCAGCAGTTTCAGCAAAAG
>CAYYOW010000161.1:1451-3874 GCA_964473395.1 uncultured Lentimicrobiaceae bacterium
TAAAAGGGCGCTACCGGAATGGCCGCAATCTTGTGCTCTTCCACCAGCCAGCGGGCAAATTCCATTTCGGGCTTATCGGAAATGGCGCTGTAATCCAGCAGTTGAAAATACGTTCCGTAAGCTGGCAGCACCTTAAAGCGCGATTTTTTCAGTCCATCCGCAAAAAGATCTCTTTTTGCCTGATAAAATAATCCCAGGTGGAGATAATTTTCTTTGTTACCAATAAAATCAGCAATAGCATACTGCACCGGGGTATTACTGGCAAAGACCACAAACTGGTGGGCCTTTCTGAATTCGGTCATCAGCTTTTCGGGAGCCAGCACAAAGCCGGTCTTCCATCCGGTGGCATGAAAAGTCTTTCCAAACGATCCAATGATTAGCGTACGTTGCGCCAGATCCGGAAACAGACAGGCACTTTGATGCGGCAGCCCATCGAAAATCAGATGTTCGTAAACCTCATCGCTCAAAACAATAATGTCGGTACCACGCGTAATCCGTTCCAGCCGTTTCATATCCTCGCGGCTTAGCACGCTGCCGGTAGGATTTTGTGGCGAATTAATGATAATCAGCCGGGTACGATGAGTAATCATGCGCGGTAGCTCGTCCCAGTTGATACTGAAATCGGGAAACTGCAACCTGGAATATTTCACCAGCCCACCGTTCAGCGTTACCGCCGGGGCATAACAATCATAAGCCGGCTCAAAAATAATCGCCTCATCACCTTCCTTGATAAAAGCCGAAATGGCGGTGTATAATGCCTGCGTGGCGCCAGCCGTGATGTTGATTTCCGTATCCGGAAGGTACATCGCATTATATTTATCAGCAAACATTTTCGAGATAGCCTGGCGCAACGGCTTCACGCCAGGCATGGGAGCATATTGGTTGAAGCCCGCTTTCATATAATGATGAACCCGTTCGATGAGCTCCTCCGAAACAGGAAAATCCGGAAATCCCTGCGACAGGTTCACCGCTTGATTTTCCGCTGCCATCTGTGACATAACAGCAAAGATAGAGGTGCCGGTCTCAGGCAACTTGGTCTGTATAGTTCCAATAAATGATTCCATGTTGAGATGTTGAACCACAAAAGTACGGTTTTATCTACTTTGGGGGCAAAAGATATGCTTTATCTTATTAGTTTTGCATCGATTAAATTTTAAAACTTTTTGAAGATGAAGACAATCGAAAATTATGATTTTACGGATAAAATAGTGTTGGTACGCGTGGATTTTAATGTACCATTAAACGAAAGCCTTGAAATCACTGATGATACCCGTATCCGGGCTACTATTCCCACCATTCAGAAACTCCGCAAAGAGGGCGCCGCAGTCATTTTGATGTCGCATCTGGGACGTCCTAAAAATGGGCCGGAAGAGAAGTTCTCACTAAAACATGTTTTGAAAGACCTTTCGGAAAAGCTGGGAACAGAAGTTCAGTTTGCCGACGACTGCATTGGCGCACAAGCTCGCGAAAAAGCAGCCGCTTTGAAACCGGGGGAAGTACTTTTGCTCGAAAATCTCCGTTTCTACAAGGAGGAAACCGCCGGGGATGTAGCTTTCGCCGAAAAGCTTTCGAAACTTGCCGATGTATATGTAAACGACGCCTTTGGTACGGCACACCGTGCCCATGCTTCCACGGCCGTGATTGCACAGTTTTTTCCCGATGCCAAAATGTTCGGCTATGTGATGGGTAACGAACTGAAAAGTATTAACAAGGTGCTGAAAGAGGGGCGAAAACCTTTCACTGCCATTTTGGGCGGCGCTAAAATATCCGGAAAAATCGAAATTATCAACAATCTGCTTGACAAAGTGGATAACCTGCTCATCGGCGGGGGTATGATGTTTACTTTTATCAAAGCCAAAGGCGGCCAGGTGGGGAATTCCCTGGTGGAAGATGATTTACTTGACACCGCCCTCAAAGCCATTAAAAAAGCCGAAGACCTGGATGTAAATCTATATATCCCGCAGGATGCCGTTATAGCAGACGAATTTGACAACGATGCCAACCAAAAGTGCCGTCCTTCCAATGAAATTCCCGATGGGTGGATGGGGCTCGACATAGGTGTGGAAGCCAGTGAGACTTTTAGGAAAGTTATTGAAGACTCTTCTACCATCCTCTGGAACGGCCCTATGGGCGTTTTCGAAATGGATAATTTCGCCGAAGGCACACTGGATGTGGCTCAGGCCATTGCCCGTGCTACGGAAAAAGGCGCCTTTTCACTGGTTGGCGGCGGCGATTCGGTAGCAGCCATAAACAAATACAACCTGCAGGATAAGGTAAGTTACGTTTCTACCGGTGGCGGGGCCATGCTCGAATACATCGAGGGGAAAACACTCCCGGGAGTAGCCGCCATAGAAGAATAATAATGACAGACCGAACCGGGTTATGATTTTTATTTTGTCAAAAAGTGTAATTTTGCAGCCCGG